>JASHVC010000301.1 GCA_030039655.1 Xanthobacteraceae bacterium
TCGTTGACCAGGATGGCGTTGTTGGCGATGGCGCGGCGCACTTCGCCATTTGAGGCTGCAAGGCCGGCCTTCACGAATGCACTAAGTACGCCGATACCCGCTTTGAGTTCGGCGCGAGGCAATTCCACCGTCGGCAGGCTGGTGCTGAGACCACCTTCCTCAAAAGTCGTGCGCGCGGTCGCGGCTGCTTCCTCGGCGGTTTGGCGGCCGTGGACCAGGGCGGTTGCCTCGGTGGCCAGGACTTTCTTGGCCTCGTTGATCTCCGCGCCCTTGAGCGCGCCGAGACGTTCGATCTCGGGAAGTGGCAGCACGGTGAACAGCTTCAAGAAGCGGTCAACGTCGGCATCTTCGGTGTTGCGCCAGTACTGCCAGTATTCGTAAGGGCTGACGAGGTCGGCATTGAGCCAAACCGCCCCGGCCGCGGTCTTGCCCATCTTGGCCCCCGATGACGTGGTGATCAGCGGCGAGGTCAGGGCAAAAAACTGGGCGCTGTGCTGGCGCCGGCCGAGTTCGATGCCGTTGAGGATGTTCCCCCATTGATCGGAGCCGCCCATCTGTAGCACGCACCCGTAGCGCCGGAACAATTCGACGAAATCGTAGGCCTGCAGGATCATGTAATTGAATTCGAGAAACGATAGCTCCTGCTCTCGATCAAGCCGCAGCTTCACCGAATCAAACGCGAGCATCCGGTTGATCGAAAAATGCTGACCGATATCGCGCAGAAACTTGATGTAGGTTAGTCGGTTCAGCCAAGTGGCGTTGTTGGCCATAACCGCGTCCTTAGGACCATCGCCAAAGGTCAGGAACTTCGCAAAGATTTTGCGAATCCCTTCCATATTCCTCTTGATCGTTCGATCGCTCAGAAGTCGGCGACCCTCGTCCTTGCCGGACGGGTCGCCGACGCGCGTCGTGCCGCCACCCATGAGTGCGATCGGCCGATGGCCGGTCTGCTGCAGCCAATACAGCATCATGATCGGCAACAGCGAGCCGACATGCAGCGAGGGAGCGGTGCAATCGAACCCAATGTAGGCGGTGATCTTCGACGAGCGTGCCAGTTCATCTAGGTCTTCGGGCTTCGAGACCTGGTGAATGAATCCCCGGCTGGCGAGGATATTGAGAAAGTCAGACTTGTACGTGCTCATGGCTGTTGCGCCGGCCGGACTACTGGGTGCCGCGGCGGCGCTGGTGTAACAGGTCCGGCGCGCGATTCAACCGCTGAACGTGTCATGTCGACCAGCGTCCTGGCAAAGCCGTAACACCACCGACGTAGATGTGCACTAGCAAGGCCAAAAACTAGTGCTCTGCATTTTTGGCGCCGCTGTGGGCTCGGCGAAAGCCGGGCTATCGTGCCGGAGCTCGATCGAGGGGAAGGGTCCCATGGTGTATCGGAAATTTGCAATCATGGCCGTGGCGGCGGCCGTCGCCTTAGCCTTGTCGCCGCGCGCCGCCGAGGCACAAAGCAGCCCGCCGCCCTGTGTCTTACGAAGTTTGCCCCCGGTCAGCGTTTTGAGCGATGCCGATAAGGCATCGCTGTGCGTCTTGCAGGGGCTGGCTCCGGTTAGCGCATTGAACAATACCGCCGCCGGCAAGGCGGCATTGGAAAGAAACCTTGTCGCCACCGGTGAGATTCAGCATGGCGCCGTTCACCGGCCGACCCTGTTGCCGTTCCCAAAACAACAGCAACAAGCGCTACGCGACGCCTACATCACTGGCAACAACGCCTACGGGCTGGCCGATGGTCTCGGCACCAGGCTCGGCGACGCCTACCAAGCGTTGACGGGGTGCGAGAGCAGCGACGATGGCGGCAGGACAACAAATTGCAAGAACAATATTACCGATGCGGTCGGTGACTTGATCGCCTACGCCAACGCGACTACAGGCGCCGACTCTACGTTGGGCAAATATTTCTTTGCCAATGAAACAATCGACGGCAAGACGCCGGCGTCTCCTGAGGCAAAAGCCATACTCACGACTATAAAGGGCACCGCGGATATCTTTGGCAAAGCTTACCGCTTGCCGGCCGGCGGCCCAGCTGCTGACGCCTACGGCAACTCCCGTCCGTTTCAAACCCAGTCGAATCTATATGCAGTCCATGGAAAGGACTTCTTCCGCGTTCGCTCTGGTAGTATCGCGTATCTGTTCGGCCCGACGCAGAATTTGGTCGACAGTCCGTCTTATCCCAGCGGCCACACCACATACGGCTATACGGAAGCGTTGCTGCTCGCGCTTCTCGTGCCGGAGCGCTATCCGCAGATGATCGCGCGCGCCGCCGAATACGGTGACGACCGCATTATTCTCGGCGCCCATTACGCCATGGACGTACTGGCCGGCCGTACGCTCGCCACATACGAAATGGCGCAGCTTCTCGCTAACACCGCTGGTTTTGTCGGGGTTCCTCGCAAGGGAGTGACAATCAGCGACTTCCGCGCCGCATTGCTGGCCGCCAAGCCGGATGCGATCGCGGCGCTCAAGACCGGCTGCGGCGGCAGCATTGCGGCCTGCGCTGCGCAAGACCAAAGTCGTTTTGCCAACCCGGCGCGGAATTGGGCCTTTTATCAGGCGACCCGAACGTACGGCCTGCCGACGGTTTTCGAACAGAACGTTGGCCGAACCGAAGATGTCGGCCAATTGGCGCCGGAAGCGGGATACCTTCTCACCACGGCTTTCCCCTACCTGACCTTGGCCCGGGCCAACGACATCCTGACCGAGACCGAGGGGCCGGGCGGCGGCTTCCTCGATGACGGTTCGGCCTTCGGCGTCTATTCCCGGTTGGATCTTTATCGCGGTGCCGAGAAAGCTATTGCTGAAAACCGCGCAGCCACCGAAAAGGAGCTGCGGCACAAAGTTCAAAGGAACGTGAGGCGCACTCATCCGTCGCAGCGGCGGAGTCGGAATTTCCTGCCGCGTCCGTCAGGTTGATTTCATGCGCGTTCTAGCGCAGGTTCAGCGCAACGTCGTCGCGCCTCTATCTTAAGAAACGCAAATATCTGTCGAGAATCTCAAGAAAATTCATGCTGACGAGAGACATTGCGCAGGCGCTCGCTGCTCACCTAGACGGCGACGGAGGGATTGATATCGACCGCCTAGTGCATCCTGCGTGCGCTGAGCGGCCGTCCGACCTTGCGGTGGCCATGAGTGGCGAAGCCGCCGCCACGCTCCCGCGGAGCAAGGCGCGGGCGGTGGTGGTCTCTGCGGCACATCCTGTGGAATCAGGTTCATTTTCAGCGATCATTGCGGTGGGCGAAACACGGATGGCGCTGGCCAAGCTCACGGCGCTATTCGATCCGGGCCCGTCGCCCAACAAAGGGATTCATCCAACAGCGGTGGTGGCGGCGGACGCCAAACTCGGCGAAGGCATCAATATCGGCGCCTATACGGTAATCGGGCCGCGCAGCCGGATTGGCACCGGCACAACGATCATGCCGCATGTTACGATCGGCGCCGACGTTACCATCGGGGATCACGGGTTGCTTTATTCCGGTGTGCGCATCGGCCACGGCTGCGCCATCGGCGACCGCGTCATTATCCACGGCAACGCCGTCATCGGTGCTGACGGTTTCAGTTTCGCTCCCGACCTGATGTCGGCCACGGCCTTCACGGCCGGCGTGAAGGTGACGCGGGTGCATTCGCTCGGAAACGTCCTCATCGGCGACGACGTCGAGATCGGCGCCTGCACCACCATCGACCGCGCCACCCTCGAATCAACCCGTATCGGCCGCGGCACCAAGATCGATAACCACGTGCATATCGGCCATAACGTCATTATTGGCGAAAGCTGCATTCTCTGCGGCATGGTGGGTATTTCGGGCAGCGTCGTTCTTGGCGACCGGGTGCGGCTTGGCGGCGGGGTCGGCATCGGCGATCATCTGCGCATCGGCGATCAGGCGGTGGTGGCCGCCGGCTCAGGGGTGGGCACCAACGTGGCGGCGGGCGCTTTCGTATCGGGCTATCCGGCGTTGCCCCACCAGCGTCAGATCGAACAGCAGCTTTACCTTGGGCGGCAGAAACGGCTTCATGATAAGGTTGAGGACATGGCGGCGCGACTAGACGCCATGGAAAGGGCGATCAAGAAGTGATGGGGCGGGCGCCATGAGTGATGTGGCAAGCGATGTGATTGCGATCATCGCCAAAAAGAAGCGGGTCGATAAGCCGACGGTCGAGGTCTCCGACCGTCTTGAGTCTTTGGGGCTCGAGTCGCTCGACGCCGTGGAAATGATTTTCGACCTGGAAGAAAAGTTCGATATTCAGATTCCCTACAACGCCAATACCAACAACCCGCGCACCGAATTTGAAACCGTTGCCGACGTCGTAAAGGCCGTCCAAATATTAGTTGACGAGAAGAAGTCCTAGCCCCGTGAGCCGTGTCGTCGTAACTGGCCTCGGTGCCGTCACTCCGCTTGGCCACACCGTTGCTTCCTACTGGGAAAACCTGAAGGCCGGCGTGAGCGGGCTGGGCCCAGTTACGCTTGCGCCGACCCCCGAGGAGCTGACGCAGAAGGTCGCAGCGGAGGTCAAAGCCTTCGAGCCGCTCAAACACTTTCCCGAACGCCAACTGTCGACTCTCGATCGTGTTTCGCAATTCGCCGTCGTGGCCGCGCGCGAGGCCATCGCGCAGTCCGGCATCACGTTCGACATGCCGCTCTCGGTGCGCACCGCAACCATCGTGGGCACTGGCGCTGGCGGTCTGACTACCCAGGATGACAGCTTCCGCCGTATCTATCTGGAAAAGCGGGCGCGCGTGTTCCCGCTCACGATCCCCAAGCTCATGGCCAACGCGCCGGCGAGCCAGATCTCCATGGCGTGTGGTTTGCGCGGGCCGGCTTTTGTGGTCGCGAGTGCTTGTGCCTCCGCGACACACGCCATCGGCATCGCTTTCCACATGGTGCGCGCGGGTTCGGTCGATTGCGCGGTGACCGGCGGCGCTGAAGCCTGCGTCACCTTCGGCACCCTGCGCGGCTGGGAAGCCATGCGGGTCATGTCTCCCGACGTCTGCCGGCCGTTCTCCAAGGACCGCATGGGCCTGATCCTGGGGGAGGGCGCCGCCATGATGGTGCTCGAGCCGCTTGAACGCGCTCAGGCCCGCGGCGCCGAAATTCTTGGCGAGATTGTCGGTTTCGGTATGAGCGCGGACGCCGCCGACCTCACGGCGCCCGACCAGGGCGGCATGGTCCGCGCCATGCAAGCCGCGTTCGCGGACGCGAACTTGGCGCCGCAGGACATCCAATACGTCAATGCCCACGGCACCGGTACCGCCGCCAATGATGAGACCGAGACGAAGGCGTTGCATGAGGCCTTCGGGCCGCATGCGAGGAAGCTCGCGGTCTCGTCGACGAAGTCCATGGTCGGCCATGCGCTGGGCGCCGCCGGCGCCCTCGAATTGGTGGCCACATTGCTGGCGATGCGCGAAAGCATCGTGCCGCCGACCATCGGCTATCTGGGGCCCGATCCGGCCTGCGATCTCGATTACGTGCCGAACACGGCGCGCAAGATGCCGATCGACGTCGCAGTCTCGAACTCATTCGCCTTCGGCGGGCTCAATGCCGTGCTGGCGGTGAAAAAGCTTTCTTAGAGGGTGATCCGGAAAAACCTCCCTCAGACCTGATCTGCGATGCTAATCGGCTTTTTCGGGACCATCGGGCCCCATCAGACAAGAGCGTGCACCGATCATGATGGCCAAGGTTCGCTATGCCCGACTTCGGACATCGAGCGGACAGTAACGATGTCCGCTTGGTGCCATTCGCGACCGATTGCACCGCGGCAAAATTTACGAGCTAGGCGCGGGGAGAGGCAAGTCACTAGTCTGCGAGCCGCTCTGTCGTGCAGGGCCATCGCAGTCAATGTCGCTGTTGCGGAACGGCCCTGGAGCATATGCCCCTTACAGCAAATTTTCCTCTTCTCCCTGCGCCTTTCCCAAGAATTGACATTTTGCTCACTGACTCTTTGAAACGCACAAGCTGTGGCTCTACCGCGGAGTGGGTGAATGCCTCGTCGCGTGTTCACGCCGGCGGTGATCAAAGCCATTCGCCAGCTGGTTAGCCAGGGAAAATCGGCTTCGGAGATCGCGGCGATAATCGGTTCGACACCCGCGAGCGTCCGGGTCAGGTGTTGCCAACTCAAGATTCAGCTGCCGCCACGAGGGCGCTCCAGTTTGGTGCCGGGTCTTCCTCGACACGACAACCAAGGCAAGCTCGTCGTGTACATGCGCGCGGATGATTACGCCGCTTTGGAGCGAAGAGCGGCGCAAATGCACAAATCGCCGGCCCAACTTGCCGGGATGCTCCTGGAGGCGGTCGTCAGCGCCGACATCGTCGACGCAGTCCTCGATGACCACCAATAAACTGACCTCTTTCGGCGCTTGATCGCGCAACCTCCGGCAAAGAACGAGCCGTCAGCGATGTCGGCTATTAGTCCGGTCGCGCCAAATGTGGTCAGTGCGCCTGGAGACGTTCGGTGCCAAGAACGGAAGTGAGCAGAAGCAGCAAAAGATGATGATCTCTCGTCGGCGAGTACCGCCGCCCGGAAGGGCAAGGCCGACAATCGTGCGAAGTCCATCATGATTTCAGCCGTGCCTATAGAGTAGGTCCAAAGCTGAACAGATAGCTAAAGCCAACGCGCGCGATATCAATGCCGTTGTTAGAGGAGATGGTGTGGCTGACCGGAGTCGTCCCTAAAATCGTGGTGACTGTAGTGCCAAAGCTGGTTGCTACGTTGTCGAATTCCACGTGAAGGTATTCCGCACGTAATGTCCACTGCGGAAGGAAGCGCCATTCGATACCGGCTCCCGCCGCCCAACCGGAAAGCGAGTTAGAAAAAGAAGCCGTGCCGCCGGAGAACGCGACCGATCCTGCCGGACAAAAGACGCCCTCACAGGTCGAGACGTGCGTGCCCGATGAGTTACCCCACGCCCACCCACCAGTGCCGTAGAAGAGTGCGTTTTCGAAGACATAGCCCAGGCGGCCGCGCACTGTGCCGAAATCGTTGAGTGTCACTTTGTTGGTGGCGCATCCCGCTGCGAAGCCCACGAGGGCTCCGGTTGTGTAGGTTGAGCAAGAATTCGTTGAGCCGGAAATGTTGGCCCAATCGCCATCCGCCTCCACGCCGATGACCCAGGGGTCCGTAAATTCATAGTTGATGCCGATTTGCCCACCGCCCGACCAGCCGCTCGAATTTCCGGTGCCGCTGGAGGCCCCCGCCGCTTGCGGATTAACAAAGGTGCCGTTGAAGGATCCGTAACCCCACGCGCTATCGACATGGGCACCGAGATAGAAGCCGGTCCACGACCACGCGGGCGCGACCGGCGCTTTAGTAGCGGCGTTGAACGGGGTGCCAGGCGGATACCAGTCAGTGTTGGCCGGCTGGGCTGGATAGCCGCGCACATACGCTGGAAGTGGCGGGACGGATGGATCGACCGCGAGTGCAGGCGTTGCAGTCAGCCACGCAATCCCAACAGTACTCAATAGAAGCTTTGTTACCGACACGACACCCACCCCGTTGGCTTGTCTGTTCTGATTGGGGGTAGGTTTGATTCAAATTGATTGCATCTTTCTTTCTTGCAACCCACTGATGCCCGTCACTGTGAGCATCCGGTAAAATACCACGGTGAAAGAGACCTGAATTCTGCAAACCGGGGGTCTAGCTGCAGCAGAAATCTCGCGCCGAGAAAGAATCCCCAGCGATGTCGGCTATGACATCACCAATAGCGGAAGTGGATTTCGCAGCTTGTCCGCACCGCGATTGTGAGTGCCTGCAGCAACTAATGACGTTACGCTGCGCTGGGCGTGCGGCCGCCTTTGGTGCCGAGCCGCTTGTCGAGGTAGGCGCTGATGGCGCTCATCAGCGGCTCGATCTTGCCGTCGAAGAAATGGTTGGCGCCGGGAATGATCTTCTGCTCAATGATGATGCCCTTTTGCGTCTTCAGCTTTTCCACCAGTGTGGTCACGTCGCGATGCGGCACCACTGCGTCCTTGTCGCCGTGAATGATCAGGCCCGATGAAGGGCATGGTGCGAGGAACGAAAAATCATAAAGGTTGGCGGGCGGGGCGATGGAGATAAAGCCCTCGATCTCCGGCCGCCGCATCAGAAGCTGCATGCCAATCCAGGCGCCGAACGAGAAGCCCGCAATCCAGCAGCTGCGCGCCTCGGGATTGACCGATTGCGCCCAGTCCAGTGCCGCGGCGGCGTCGGACAGTTCGCCGATGCCGTGATCGAAGCCGCCCTGGCTGCGACCTACGCCGCGGAAGTTAAAGCGCAGTGCAGAGAAATTACGGTGCACGAAGCCGTAATAGAGCTGGTACACGATCTGGTGGTTCATCGTGCCGCCGAATTGCGGATGCGGATGCAGCACGATGCCAATTGGCGCGTTTTTCTGCCGCGCCGGATGGTAGCGGCCCTCGATGCGGCCTCCGGGTCCGGTAAAAATGACCTCGGGCATGGATTTCAAA
>JASHVC010000302.1 GCA_030039655.1 Xanthobacteraceae bacterium
GGCATAAAGCTTGCTGACGTCCATCACCTCGGGGCCGATCGTTCCATCGTAAATCGGAAACGAATAGCTCTTGTCGCCGAGCGTCAGCTTACCGGTTTTGATATTGGCGCCGGTCTTAGCGTCCATGATTTAGGTCCTCGATACTGGGCAGCCGCAACGAAATGCGGCGCGGCCGGGAATACCCGTGGTGAAAGGGCGGCATGTTTTGCCCGGCCCTATTGGGGTAACCCAAGCCGGTGTGCACTGCAAGATATAGGAATGGCCCACACTAATCGGGAGAAGCCCACGGCGCACGCTGCAGCGATCTCAACCGCTGCCCGGCTGCGCTTCTTCGAGACGAACCTGGTCAGCAATGCGCGCGAGGCTCTCTGTCTTTCCAAGCACGGCGAGCACTTCAAAGATGCCGGGCGAGGTGGTGCGTCCGGTGAGCGCGGCGCGCAGCGGTTGCGCCACGGCGCCGAGCTTAGCGCCCTTACTCTCGGCAAATAAGCGTACAGCCTGCTCGGTCTTATCGGCGCTCCACGGCTCGACCGCGGCAAGTTCAGCTGCAACGTTGTGCAACAGGGACTTCGCCTCCTCAGTCAAAAGTGCGGTTGCCTTCTCGTCCAGCGGAATGGGTCGATCTGCCCAGAGAAAGTGTGCTCCATCAATAAGATCAAGCAATGTCTTGGCGCGTTCCTTGAGGCTCGGCATGGCCGCCAGCCATTGCTCACGCACGCGAGGAGTTAGTTTTGCCGCGAGCGCTGAGCCTTCGGCGATATGGGGGAGCAGGCGATCGATGTCTTCCAGCAATTCGGCGTCGCCGCTTTGGCGGATGTAGTGGCCGTTGAGGCTTTCCAGTTTCGCGAAGTCGAACCGCGCCGGAGCGCGGCCTATCTGCGGCAGATCGAACGCCGCGATCATCTCTTCGGTCGAGAAGATTTCCTGGTCGCCGTGGCTCCAGCCGAGCCGCACCAGATAATTTCGGACTGCGGCGGGTAGATAGCCCATGGCCCGGTAGGCGTCGACGCCGAGCGCGCCATGGCGCTTCGAAAGCTTGGAGCCGTCAGGGCCGTGGATCAGCGGGATGTGCGCCATCACCGGCACGGTCCACTCGAGCGCGTCGTAGATCTGTTTCTGCCGGGCCCCGTTGGTCAGATGATCGTCGCCGCGGATGATATGGGTGACGCCCATGTCGTGGTCGTCGACCACCACGGCGAGCATGTAGGTGGGCGTGCCGTCGGAGCGGAGCAGCACCAGATCGTCAAGGTTCTCGTTTTGCCAAACCACGCGGCCTTGAACCTGATCCTCGATAGCAGTCTCGCCGGTGAGTGGCGCCTTAAGGCGGATTGCGGGTTTGACGCCGGACGGCGCTTCGCTCGGATCGCGGTCGCGCCAGCGTCCGTCGTAAAGCTTGGCGCGCCCTTCGCGGCGCGCGGCTTCGCGCATTTGCGTAAGCTCGTCCGGGCTCGCGTAGCAGCGATAGGCGTGGCCCTTGGCGAGCAGCTCTTCGACGACCTCCCGGTGACGTGCAGCGCGTGCGAATTGAAAAACGGCTTCGCCGTCCCACTCAATGCCAAGCCAGGAGAGCCCGTCGAAGATGGCGTCAATCGCGGCCTGGGTCGAGCGCTCGCGGTCGGTGTCTTCGACGCGCAACAGCATCTTGCCGCCGCGACCGCGCGCATACAGCCAGTTGAACAGCGCCGTGCGGGCGTTGCCAATATGCAAAAAGCCGGTAGGCGAGGGGGCAAAACGGGTGACGACGGTCATTATGATTCATATCCTCGCGCGCGAGGTCGTGTAGCACAGATGGCTGTGAAAAAAAGTAAAGCTGAACCTGGTTCCCCGGTGGGCTTGACCCGGCAGCCCAACTTGTCCAATTCGGGCACGCGCAGGGCGGGGCCTGGAATCGGCGCGCACGGCGTTAATGGGAAGTAATGAGCTGATGAGCGTCGCCGAAACAGCGGTGCGGGAAGCCGGGCAGGACTTCATCCGCGATATCATTCGCGCCGATCTGCAGTTGAAGCGGGTGGCGGGCGTGGTCACGCGCTTCCCGCCCGAGCCGAACGGCTATCTACATATCGGCCACGCCAAGTCGATCGGCCTGAATTTCGGCGTGGCGGAGGAGTTCGGCGGCCACTGCAATCTGCGCTTCGACGACACCAATCCGACCAAGGAATCCCAGGAATACATCGACGCGATCGAACGCGACGTGCGCTGGCTCGGATACGATTGGGGAAAGAATCTTTTCCACGCCTCCGACTATTTTGAGCAACTTTACACCTGGGCCGAACATCTGATCCGCGCTGGCAAGGCCTACGTGGACGATCAGACTCAGGAGGAGACGCGGCTGACCCGCGGCACCTTGACCGAGGCCGGCATCGACAGCCCCTATCGCGAGCGCAGCGTCGAGGAGAATCTCGATCTGTTTCGCCGCATGCGCGCAGGTGAGTTTCCAAACGGTGCGCGCGTACTGCGCGCCAAGATCGACATGGGATCAGGCAATATCAACCTGCGCGACCCGGTGCTCTACCGCATCCTGCATGCCGAGCACCCGCGCACCGGCAAAACCTGGCCAAT
>JASHVC010000303.1 GCA_030039655.1 Xanthobacteraceae bacterium
CGGTACCGGAAGGTTTTTCTCGCGCATAAATTGCGGGTTGAACAATTTCGATTGATAGCGCGTGCCGTAATCGGCGAGCACCGTCACGATCGTATGGCCTGGACCGAGCTCTTTGGCGAGGCGAACCGCGCCGGCGATGTTTATGCCCGATGAACCGCCGAGGCAGAGGCCCTCGTGTTCGAGCAGGTCGAAAATGAACAGCACCGCCTCAGCGTCGGGGATCTGGTAGGCAATATCGATCGGCGCACCTTCGAGATTCTTGGTGATGCGGCCCTGGCCGATGCCTTCGGTGATCGAGGAGCCCTCTGACTTCAACGTGCCGGTCGTGTAATAGCTGTAAAGCGCGGCGCCCATCGGATCGGCGAGCGCAATGCGTACGGCATTGCTGTGCTCCTTGAGCGCTATGGCGACGCCGGCGAGCGTACCGCCGGTGCCGACCGCGCTGACGAAGCCGTCGACTTTGCCGTCGGTCTGATGCCAGATTTCTTGCCCGGTCGTTTCGATATGCCCTTGCCGGTTGGCGACGTTGTCGAACTGGTTGGCCCAAATGGCGCCGTTCTTTTCGGACTTTGCCAGCTGTGCGGCGAGCCGGCCGGAGAGCTTCACGTAATTGTTCGGATTTGAGTAAGGCACGGCCGGCACCTCGATTAACTCGGCGCCGCACAGCCGCAGCGTATCCTTTTTCTCCTGGCTCTGGGTCTCCGGAATAACGATGACCGAACGGAAACCCATAGCATTGCCGACGAGAGCAAGGCCGATGCCGGTATTGCCAGCGGTGCCTTCGACGATCACGCCGCCTGGCCGTAGCTCACCCTTCTTCACGGCATCCGCGATGATGAACAGCGCCGCCCGATCCTTGACCGATTGGCCGGGATTCATGAATTCGGCTTTGCCCAGAATGGTGCAGCCGGTTGCTTCCGACACGCGTTTAAGCCGGATCAACGGCGTGTTGCCGATGGCCTCAACGATTCCATTGCGTAGCTGCATGATCGCAAAATCCACCTTTGGCGAGCCTAAATGACGAAATCTTCGGAAACAAGACAGCGTCAAATGGCGCGTTCACCGAAACATTGCCGAAACCATGCGCGGGCAAGCTGCCAGTGCAAGTAGTCGTATTCATCTATTGTTTGCGGCGCCCGAGGTATGCGGAGGGTGACGGGGTTTCCACCGATCGCGACCCCTATCCGGTCTATCTGGTTGAGCGCGATGAATCTCGACATCAATACGTTATTTCTCGTGACGATCTACGTAGAGGTCATCCTTGGCCTGCTGCTGTTGTTTGCCTGGGTGCAGAACACCGCGATTACGGCGGTGGCGTGGTGGGGCTTCGCGCACTTGTTGAGCGCAACGTCCGTGGTTCTGTTCGGCCTCTACGGGTCAGTGTCCGATCTGATTGCCATTGATCTCGCCAACGCTCTTCTGTTTACCGCCTTTGCGCTGACCTGGACCGGCGCGCGGGTGTTCGACTATCAGCGTCCGCGACCGATCCTGATTTTCGCTGGCGCCGCGTTGTGGCTTGTCGTCTGCCGGTTGCCCGGTGTGGTCGGATCGTTCGACGTTCGCGTGCTCTTAAGTTCCGGGATCATTACCACCTATACGTGGGCGACGGCTTACGAGTTTTGGCGCGGCCGCAGCGAGCCGCTGGTTTCGCGCTGGCCCGCGATCTTCATGCTGTTCGCGCACGGCTCGCTTTATCTGTTGCGCTCGCCCTTCGGCGCCATGCTGCCGTTCTCGCCGACCGGCAACGAGGTGTTCGAGAGCGTCTGGCTGACTGTGCTGAGCTTCGAGGCGCTCCTGTTTACGATCGCTATCGCGTTCATTTTGCTCGCCATGGCCAAGGAGCGCACCGAACATCGGCACAAGACGGCATCGCTGATCGATCCTCTGACTGGCATCGCCAATCGCCGATCCTTTCTGCAAGACGGCGAGCTTCTGTTGAAGCGGCAGGCGAGCGATCCTTGTGCGATTGCCGTGATGCTGCTCGATCTCGATCACTTCAAATCGATCAACGATCGTTTCGGCCATGCCTTGGGCGACCGTGTGCTGCAGCTTTTCACGCAGGCGGCGAGTCGATGTATGCGGCGGATGGATTTGTTCGGCCGTCTTGGCGGTGAGGAATTCGCTGCTCTGCTGTATGACACGAATCGCGACAAAGCGTTGGCCGCCGCGGAAGAGGTCCGCACCACCTTTGAGCAGGCCACCCGCGAGGTGGAAGGTAAGCCCGTCAATGCCACGGTAAGCATCGGCATGGTGATCAGCCATGACGCCGGTCTCGATCTGTCGGCGCTTCTGGCTCAAGCCGATCATGCACTTTATTGCGCCAAGGACAGCGGCCGCAACCGCGTCGAAATTGCCTCGATCGATCTTGTACTCGAGCGCATCAAGCGGCCTACGGAACGTCCGGCGGCAGCCGAATCCGAGGTAGAAGCGAACGCCGAGACTAAGGAGACCGCGAAATCCGCGGCCTGAGCCACGGCCTTGGCGTCATTTGACTTCTGCGGGCGTCGACGTTCCCGGCCCTTCGCCGACGATGAGTAGAACGGCGTCTTCATCCTTAGCGCCGTCGAAATGCACTTGCTGACCAAAATGGGTCACGAATGTACCGGCCGACATAGGCACGGTGGCGCCGGGATCGTACTTGGTGCCCGTGCCCACCCACCACGTTCCCTTAAGCACGGTGATGAAGCGATCGTGCGGATGAAAATGCGGATGGCTGAAATGATTGCCCGCGAGCCATTTCACCATTTGCACGTAGAGGCCTTCCTTGGACGGATCGCCGACCAGCACCGCGTTCTGCGCGCCGGCCGGGCTGGGCGGTGACCATTTGATCTGATCGGGCAATTCGTAGGTCACGGCGGCCGGATTGAGTTCGACTGCGCCGGCGGATCCGCGCGATAAGGCCAGTGCGGCAAACGACAACAGTCCCAATTCGCGCCGATTCAATAACGACATGAAATCCTCCTCAATTTTCTATGCGCCGAGATCGCGCAGAGGTGAGCCTATCGCGCTCGGCCTCGCAGGGCGAGATGGGATGCTGCCCGTCTGCTCGACTCACGGGTCGTGGTTGCACCATTGCGGAGTTGGAGCGGTGTGTATTAGGTGCGGCCCAGCTCTCCGTGTGGTGAGGGCATCGGACGGGGAGTTCAATGAAGCGCAGCAGCAATCGCATCCTAACCACGCATGTTGGCAGTCTCATTCGACCGCCCGCGCTGCAGGAGTTTCTGCGCGCCAAGCAGGCCGGCAAGCCATACGACGAAGCGGCTTATACGAAGTGCCTGAAGGAGTCGGTCACTGAGGTCGTGCACAAGCAGGCGGAAGTCGGCGTCGACGTTGTCAGCGATGGCGAGTTCGGCAAATCGATCTCGTGGTCGCAATATGTACTCGAGCGGTTGAGCGGTTTTGAGCGGCGGCCGATCAAGCCTGGGGCTAACCCCTTCGCCCGCGGCCTCGATCGCGAGCGTTTCGCGGAGTTCTATGCCGAGCTTGACGCCCGTGAGGCCGTCGCGACCACGGTTGAGGCGGTTTGCGTCGGGCCCGTCGCTTATACGGGTCAAGCCGAGCTGAAGCGTGACATCGACAATTTCAAAGCGGCGCTGCGGGACGTCAAGGTCGAGGAAGCGTTTCTACCGGTTGCGGCGCCGGCGAGCGTCATCCCGGATCGCAAGAACGAATATTACAAAAGTGACGAGGAACTGATCCGGGCGATTGGTGCGGCGATGCGCACCGAGTATCGCATGATCATCGATGCGGGCTTTGTGCTGCAGCTCGACGATGCGCGCGCCGCCGTCACCTACGATCGCATGGTGCCGCCGGCGAGCTTTGCCGATTATCGCAAATGGTTTGCGCTGCAGGTCGAGGTACTCAACGACGCAATCGCCGGCCTGCCGCTCGATCGGATCCGCTACCACGTCTGCTGGGGAAGCTGGCCCGGCCCGCATACCACCGACGTGGCGCTGAAAGATATCGTCGATCTCATCCTCGACATGAAGGTCGGAGCCTTCGTCATCGAAGGAGCAAATCCGCGTCACGAGCATGAGTGGCGGGTCTGGGAGAGCGCCAAGTTACCGGAAGGCAAAGTGCTCATTCCGGGTGTAATCAGCCACGCGACGAACGTGGTGGAGCACCCCGAACTCGTCGCCGAGCGGATCGTGCGGCTTGTGCGCCTGGTCGGGCGCGAGAATGTGATCGCGGGAACCGATTGCGGCTTTGCCCAAGGGCCGTTCTATCGTCGCGTGCATCCGAGCATCATGTGGGCAAAGCTCGGAGCGTTGGCGCAGGGAGCGAGAATCGCCAGCGCCGAGTTGTGGAAGTAGAGTGGATTGGCGCGGCGGCGTAGCCGTATAACATCCCTTGTCTCCGCCACCGGAAAAGGCGGCTCGGACGGCGGTATTTCTACGTACGGATATTTGTAGCGTTTTTAACATCGAATTGACGGCGCTGTTGTTCACTCTCTGGCATGATCAACTTGCACGTGCTCTTCGCCGATGACGACGCAGGTGTTCGGGAAGTCGTCGCCTCGTCACTGGAGCGGGATCCGTTCTTCGTGGTTCGCGGTTGTGCTTCGGGCAGCGAAGCACTCGCTGCGGCCATGGAGTGGCGACCGGACCTTACGCTACTCGACGTGAGGATGCCCGGCATGGACGGGCCTACGGTGCTCGCCCGTTTGCGCGCCGACAGGCATACCGCGGCCATTCCGGTTGTGTTTGTGACCGGACGGGCAAGGACGCAGGAGTTCGCAGATCTCAAGGCGTTGGGCGCGGCCGGGGTCATTCCAAAACCATTCAGTCCAGGCGATCTTGCCGGTCAACTGCGCCGTTTTGTTCCCGTCGAGGGCGCGCTAGCCGCGGCGCGGGAGAACTTCCTGCTGCGGCTGAACGCCGACGCCTACGCGCTCTCTCTGTGCCGTCAGTGGCTGTCTGACTACGCACCGAAGCCGGTGTTGGTGCGCATTCACGAAATCGCCCATGCGCTTGCCGGCGCCGGCGGCATTTACGGCTTTGCCGGCATCACTTGCGAGGCTGCCGCACTCTCCGATGCAGCCGAAAGCCGGCTCGCCGGCCAGGCCAGCTACGAAGACGTTGAGGAGGCGCTGGACCGATTACTGCGGCGGATTAGGCCAAACTTGCTTCCACCGCATTTGCGGAGCGTGTCGCCCTGTTACTCGGCGGCGACAGCGTGAACCTCTTCGGGTTCGTCTTTGACGGGACCGCGTCTTTCGCCGAATAGCCAGGTCTGCAGGCGGTCGAGATAGAGATAGACAACCGGGGTCGTGTAGAGCGTCAGCGCCTGGCTCA
>JASHVC010000304.1 GCA_030039655.1 Xanthobacteraceae bacterium
ATTCAGGCCGGCCTCGCCGCTTCCAGCGACGAGATCACCTGGGTGCAGACCGCTTATTTGATGGCCGAAGTCGTCGCCATTCCGCTCTCCGGCTTTCTTTCGCGCGCGCTAGGCACGCGCATCATGTTCGCCACCGCGGCCGCGGGCTTCACCATCGCCAGCCTGATGTGCGGACTGACCTCGTCCATGGAACAGATGATCGTGTGGCGCGCGATCCAAGGCTTTATCGGCGGCGGCATGGTGCCGACCGTGTTCGCCTCCGCCTACATCATCTTTCCGCGCTCGCGCATGCCCGTGGTCGTACCGATGATCGGGCTTGTGGCGACCTTGGCACCGACCATCGGCCCGACCGTCGGCGGTTATCTCACCGACGCAATGTCGTGGCACTGGCTGTTCTTCATCAACATCATACCCGGCATCATGGTGACGATTGCGGCGCTCACCCTGATCGACTTCGACAAGCCGGATTTCTCGCTGTTCGAAACATTCGACTGGCCCGGGCTGATCTTCATGGCCCTGTTCCTCGGCGCGCTCGAATACGTGCTCGAAGACGGACCGCGCTACGACTGGTTCGACGACGCCACCATCGCATGGGCCGCGGTTGTTTCGGCCGCCTCGGCAGCGCTGTTCTTCGCTCGCGTGTTGATGGCCAAAAATCCAATCGTGGACTTGCGAGCGTTTCTCGATCGCAATTTCGCCTTCGGCAGCGTCTTTTCCTTCGTGCTCGGCATTGGTCTTTACGGCCTGACCTATCTCTATCCGGTCTATCTCGGCGAGATCCGCGGCTACGACGCGCTGATGATCGGAAAGACCATGTTCGTGTCCGGCATCGCGATGTTTGCTACCGCACCGCTCGTCGGTCGGCTGATGGAGCGAACCGACCCGCGCATCATGCTCACGGCCGGCTTTCTGATTATCGCGCTGAGCAACTGGGAAATGAGTTATCTGACGTCGGACTGGGACTTCTGGGAGCTCTTCGTGCCGCAGGTGCTTCGCGGGTTCGGCATGATGCTGGCGATCGTTCCCATCAGCAACGTGGCGCTGGGCACACTGCCGCCTGACCGGCTCAAGAACGCCTCGGGGCTGTTCAACCTGACGCGCAATCTCGGCGGCGCCGTCGGGCTCGCCGCGCTCAACACCGTGCTCGACAATCGGATGGACCTGCACTTTGCTCGCCTGCACGACGCGATCACCTGGTCACGGCTGGCGGCGCTGGAGGCACTCTCAGGACTTGCCGCGCGCATTCCGGGATCGGATGCGCAGAACATGGCGCTCAAGCAGGTTTACCAGCTGGTGCACCAGCAGGGCGTGGTCATGGCATTCGCCGACGTGTTCCTGCTGCTCAGCCTGCTTTACGTCGCATTCGCCTGGCTCACGGTGCTGATGCGCCGCCCTGCCCCCGTACCGGCGGCCGCCGGAGGGCATTAATCGGCGCCGACACGTTTATCGAAGCCGCTCGGCGCGCCGCTTGTTCCTCTGAAACGTCAAATTTGAGCTGCAAATGCTCTCGGCTGTGCGTAGCTGCCGACTTGGCTATATACGGTCGGCCCGCAGCAGCTATAATTTGTGAGGGTGCGCTGAGGCCGAAGGGGCAGCAGGGGTTGCGTCGTACCGCGCCGAGCAAGGACGGACGTAATGCGCATCATTGCTTCCATCCTCGGTCTGCTCTCAGCGGCGGCTGCGCTCGCAATCACTTTCGGTTTCGACGTCAACCACCCAGTTACGCCTGTTCTGCCGAACGCGGCGGAATTCTTCACAGCTAAGGTGCTCGGCGAGCTAGGTGCGTCCGGCGCGACCGTGCTCGGTGTGCTCATTCTCCTTCGCCTAGGCGCGATCGGCGGTGCGCTGATGCTGATCGGCGCAGCCGCCATGACTCAGGTTTTTGCGCCGAATTCGATTGCGGCAGTTCCCATTGCTCTCAGCGGTGTGGCCGGCACATTGGCGATCTATTCGACGCTGAAACTTGCTCTCGCTAGGCGCAAGGCCACGCGCGCCGGAAAGCCTGAGGTGGCTGCGAAAGCCGCACACGCAACCAGCAATCAAATGGCGCTACAAGCCGCAGCAGCCGAGAACGCGATGCTTGGGGAAATCGAAGCGCTACTGGGGACCGAACAGGCGGCGCTGATTGGAGCCTCCCTCCGCCTCCTCGGACCTTCCATGTCCGCAGACATCATGCAAATGCTGCGTGGTGCTTCCAAAAAGGGAAATCTCGCGGAAGTCGCCACCGCACTGGCAAGAACGCTGTCCGACGCGATGCTGGGGCGGCCTGCCTCGGCGACACAACACAGCCCTCGACCTGGTGCGGCCGCAAACGTTTAGATAGCGGGCAACGTGCCCCCAATTGGGTCAAGGCCCCCGTCCATCGATTGATTCCTAGGCAACAATTCGCAGATCGACCCGCTTCGCCCTATCGTCACCTTCTCTGCCATGCACAAGCGAAGAGTAATACTCTATCGGTTGCGGGCGACCCACGAGATAACCCTGGATCTGGTCGCAGCTTTCGCCGCTCAAGAACGCGAGCTGCTCCTTCGTTTCAACACCTTCCGCGATCACTGGTACTTCCAGACCGCGCGCCAGTCCAATGACCGCGCGGACGATGGTCGCTGCCTGCGAGTTCTCCTTCAGATTGGAAATGAAGGCCTGATCGATCTTGATCTTGTCGAACGGAAACGCCTGCAAATACGAAAGTGACGAATATCCCGTGCCAAAGTCATCCATGGCGATGCGAACACCAAGCGCCTTCAGCCGGCGCAACACCGAAACGGTTCTCGAAAAGTCGTCGATCAGGACGCTTTCGGTGATTTCCAGCTCCAACCGCGACGCCGGCATTTCGGTCTCAAGCAAGATGGAGTGGATGAGGGCTGGAAGATCGCCATGACGGAACTGGATCGGAGAAAGATTCACGCCAATCCGAAAGGCTTTTGACCAACTGGCAGCTTCGCGGCAGGCGGTGCGCAAAACCCATTCGCCAATTTGCAGGATGAGGCCGCTTTCCTCGGCCAACGGAATAAATTCGGTCGGGGGTATGAAGCCCTTCTGCGGGTGATGCCACCGCAGCAACGCCTCGAAAGCCACAACGTTGCCTTCGACTTGCGTTTGCGGCTGGTAATACAATGTCAGCTCGTTGCGATCGATCGCCGAATGCAAATCCTGCTGCATGGCGCGCCGTTCGCGCAGCTTCTGATCCATTTCGGCTTCGAAAAAGCGCACCATTCCGCGCCCGTCCGTTTTAGCACGATAGAGGGCGGCATCTGCGTTGGCCACCAGCGACTCAACGTCCGCGCCGTCGTTAGGATAAAGCGCTACGCCGGCGCTAAGCGCACTTCGAAGGTGGTGTCCCTGGATGGTCAATTCGTTGGCAACAGAGGCGAGTAAGCGCTCGCCCAAGATGGCGACCTCTCCGGGATCGCAATTCTGATGAAAGATTACAGCGAATTCATCGCCGCCGAGACGTGCCAGAAAGTTATCGCCCGAGGCTTGCTGGAGCCGATGTCCGACCTCTTGCAACAGCCCGTCGCCGGTCCCATGTCCGAACACGTCGTTGATTTCCTTGAACCGGTCGAGGTCGATGCAAATCAAAGCAAAGACGTTGCCTGAGTCAGCCGC
The DNA here is from genome assembly GCA_030039655.1 of Xanthobacteraceae bacterium. Next base: position 3,607 of record JASHVC010000304.1, read on the forward strand.
GCTGCGCAGCTGCGCGTCCAGTCGCTCGTTAAATGCAGCGCGGTTGGGAAGGCCCGTCAGCGAATCGTGATGAGCCAGGTACGCGATTCGCTCCTCAGCCCGGCGCCTTTCCGTGACGTCCTCGTGGCTGGCGACCCACGCTCCATTCTTCATCGGCCGATTGATGACCGAGATCACTCGCCCCTCCGGCATGTCGACAAGCCAGCTCGTCACCTCACCCTTGGCAATCGTGGTCAGCAGGGTCGAGCGATATTCGTCGACGTCGCGATCGAGGGTGCCGGCCCCCTTGCGGTGCTGCAACAGCTCCCGCAACGTCGTTCCGGGTTTGGTGATGTCCCGCGATAAACCGTACATCTCGACGTATCTGTCATTGCACACGACCAGGCGCTCGTTACCGTCAAACATCACGATGCCATGCGACATGTTGTTGACGGCTGTGACAAGCTGCAGGTCTCGCTCTTTGATACGGCGATCGGCAATGGCACCGGCGAGGCTTAAGCCAAGTATTAAGACCGCCGCGGCGGCGACCGCCAAGGCAAGAGCACTTGGCGACAGCGCGAACGGGTGGATCGTGCTGAGGGGGTCGGGAGCGATTTGGACCGCGCCCATTGCCGTGAAGTGGTGGGAAACGATTGCAAGCGTGAGGAGCACTGCAGACAGGAGCGTTCCGCGTTTGCCCTCGTAGCGCACCGCAACCATGAGCGAGACAGCCCCTAACACCATCCCGAGAAGGATGGATGTTGCCACCAGATCCGGCGCCCAGAAGATGCGACCGGGCACTTCAAGAGCGAGCATGCCCGTGTAGTGCATGCAGGCCACGCCGCCACCCACGATCATGCCACCGATTGCCGGATACCAGCCTTCACGCTTGAAGACAGCAAGGCCTAGTCCACAGGCAGTGATAAGCATGGCGAGGCAGAGTGAAAGTCCTGTCAGTACGATGTCGTATGCAATGTCGATGCCCGGCTCGTATGCGAGCATCGCGATAAAATGTGTCGCCCAGATTCCGCATCCGGTAGCGGCGCCGGCCAATGCGAGCCACACCACTCGCGCACCGCTTGCGGTAGCAGCGGCTCGTCGAAACAGATTTATTGCGACGATGCTCGCCAAGAAGCAAACGCAGCCGGCAAGTAAAACTAGGCGGGGGTCGTGCTGACCGCCTAGACAAGTCAAGACCCGAAACATCGCGAGCCTTTCACCGAGGAAAGGCTGACCTTAGAAGACGACAGCTAGAATCCAGTTAAGAAAAACGATCGGTTGTTAAACGCCACAAAGCAGTGCGACCTTGAAGCTCAAATACTCGGCACCGCGTGCTCGCAGAAAGCTACAGCACGTTACTTGTAAGCAAAATTACGTATGCCCCTTCGATTTGGGGACGAACGGCGAACGGACGTTATTTGATCGCATTGAACGGGGCCGCGCTCACGATCCGCCGTTCGGATTGCCGTATCCTCCCGCCGTCGGCGTCTGGAT
>JASHVC010000305.1 GCA_030039655.1 Xanthobacteraceae bacterium
TCGGCGGCGCCATCGCGGCCGGCGCGGTGGCGTGGGTTCTGATCAATCCACTGCCGGTCCGGAGCTACGAATAGCGGAGGCGGCTCCTTCAGCAGTAAGGGAGCCAACACAAACGGCGAATGGGGATGAAACCCCATTCGCCGTTTTCTTTTGCCCGGCGCGGCCGTTCACCACATTGTCCGGCGCGATTCCCGATGGCTTACTGCGGCAAAATCTCCAAGAAACCGCATTCAAAAAACGACATTGGAGGAAGCCATGTTCGCAAAGCTATTGCGCGCACCATGCGCCGCCGCGCTCGTCATCGTTCTTGCAACGGCGTGTTTGCCATCCACTGTGTCGGCAGAAACAACGCTGACCGTCGGCAAGGCCGCACCGAATGCTGACCCGGTCATCCCCGTGGACGTTGGCGAGAAGCTCGGCATCTTCAAGAAGCACGGCCTCGATCTGAAAATCATCGACTTCACCGGCGGCAGCAAAATGGCCACCGCCATGGCCGCCAACAGCATCGACATCGGCGATGGCGCCGGCACCGAGATGGCGTTGGTGGCCAAGGGCGTACCGATGATCGCAATCTGCGAGACGTCCGGGCCCATTCCATTCATCGGCATCGGCGTGCCATCGGACTCTCCCATCCACTCGATCGATCAGCTCAAGGGCAAAAAGATCGGCTATTCAAGCGCGGGATCGCTGACCGATTGGCTGACAAAAGAGCTTGAACGCTCGCAAGGATGGGGGCCGCAGAGCGTCACTGGAGTTTCGATCGGCAACGGCGCCGCCAGCATCATCGCCGCGTTCCGCGATAACCTCATCGATGCCGACATCGCCGTTACGTCGCTCTTCCTCGCCATGGAGGAAAACAAGACCGGCCGCCTGCTTTTCCCGGTCTCGAAATACGAAGGCAACCTCGCCTCGGGCACGCTCTATGCGTCAAACAACCTGATCAAGACCAATCCGGACGCGGTACGCGCGTTTGTTGCCGCCTGGATCGAGACCGTCGACTATATCCGCACGCACAAGGCCGAAGCGGTGAAGATCGAAAGCGGTATCACCGGATTTTCCGAGAGCGTGATGGCCAAAGATTACGACCTGACCATCGGGATGTTCAGCAGGGCCTGCGAATTCGACGCGGAATCGCTGGCGACGCTCAAGCGCTCATTCGTCGATCTCAAGCTGCTCGATACTCCGCCGGACATGTCAAAGCTTTACACTACCGAGTTTCTGCCGAAGTAGCGGCGGCCAGTTTCCCGCTGCGCGAACCAAATTTCCACCCTGGAGCGTACCGAGCCTAGCGAGCGGACGATGGCTCTGCCGTCCGCCATTGGCTACTCTGCGTTCGCAATTCTCCCGGAGGACCCGATGAAGAAACTCGTGGCAACAGGCGTCGTGGCATTGGGACTTTTCGCCTCGAGCTTCGCACACGCCCAGCAAAAAAAGGACGTCACCTGGTGCGCTCCCGTTATGGGTTCGTCCTACTACTGGGATGTACTCTCCGCCGTCGAGCTCGGCTACATGGAGCAGGAGGGATTGAATCTGAAGCTCGTCAACAACGACACGCCCGTGCAGGGCCTGCAGTTCATAGCAACCGGCGCCTGCAATATCGGCTCGATTACCACGGAAGTCGCCATGGCGGCGGTCGACAAGGGCGCCGATTTCAAGTTCATCGGCACCGAAGACGACAAGGTCGCATTCGTCATGCTGGCGCGGCCGGACATCGCCACCTTCGCGGACCTGCGCGGCAAGACTCTTGGCGTGACGCTGCTGACCGAATCCACTGCCACCATGATGCGGCTGCTGCTGGAAAAGCACGGTGTCAAGCGCGAGGAGTACAACTTCATCGCGCTTGGCGGCTCGCCCAACCGCTACGCGGCGCTGGTGCGAGGGGCGGTTTCGGCCACAATGCTCAGCCCGCCCTTCGACTTCAAAGCCGAAGCCGAAGGCATGAAGCGCATGGGTAATGCGTTCGATGCCTTCGACGGCGTAGGCGTCGTCTTCGTCGTCGACGACAAATGGGCGAAAGCCAACGCCGACGCCGTTGTTGGTTTCCTGCGCGCTGCTGCGAAAGCTGAAAAGTTTCTCTACGACCCGAGCCACAAGGACAAGGCTGTCGAGATGCTGGTGAAGTACACCAAGAGTCCACCCGAGGACATCGCCAAGAGCTACGACTCCTTTTACGGTAAGGATCGCATCAACTCGCCTAACCTGGAGCTAACCGACGCCTCGATGGAGCCGTGGCTCAAACTGCGCGACAGCCCAAAGAAGCCTTTCGACTACACCGATCTCAGCTATTGGAAACGCGCTGTTGGCCAGTGATGCGAAAGAGGCCACGCCTGCGGGCGCGAGCGAGTTGGTGGCGACAAGACCCGCCGCGTCGATGGTGCTGCGCGGCGGCGCCGCAAATAGAGAGTCGCCCAAAGGGGCCGCGCCGATCCCGATCAACATGCCAGAGCCGCCCTGGCGTACCGCGCGGCGCTCTCGCCGGCGCGCTGTATTTTCCGTGCTCGGCGGCCTCGCGCTCTGGGAACTGGTGGGCCGCTACGTGGTGACTAGCCCAATCCTATTCGCGCCCTTCTCCAAAGTGCTGGCGGCTGGCTGGGCGCTACTGGTCAGCGGCGAGTTGTTGCAACACCTGGCGGTGAGCGCCAGCGAATTTGCAATCGGCTTCGGGCTCGCCACGCTCGTTGGCGTCGCGCTCGGCTTTCTGATGGCCACCAACCGCGCCGCTCAGGACATCCTCGATCCGTGGGTCTCGTTTTTCTATTCGAGTCCCCTCGTCGCGCTCATTCCATTTTTCATCCTGGTGTTCGGCGTCGGTATCTCATCGAAGATTGCCATCATCTTTACGGTCGCCATTTTTCCGATTCTGCTCAACGCCTTCGTGGGCATCCGCTCGGCCGGCGCCGATCTGCTGGAAGTCGGTGCAGCATTCAACTGCACTAGGGCGCAAATTTTCAGCAAAATATTGTTCCCCGCGGCTCTGCCTTTCGTCATCGTCGGTCTGCGTCTCGGCATTGGCCGCGCGCTCACCGGCGTTGTGGTCAGCGAGCTGTTCGGCTCGACGGCAGGCTTGGGCTGGCTCATCGGCACCGCTGGACAAAGTTTCGATACCCCGACCGTGCTGTTCGGCGTGCTGATGTTTTCCGTTCTCGGCGTGGCGATGGTCGAGGCACTCAAATGGATCGAGCGCCTTCTGGCCCCATGGCGCAAGACCGTGCAGGAGGTTCGATAAACGGGAACAGCAGACCCGCTAAAACCGCTGGTACAAAATGTCCCGATGACATAAACGCATCGAACCCGGTATGTTTGAGTCGTTGATCAACCCCACCGCCAAGAGCGGCATCTGCACGCTCAAAAACCCTTTGGGAGGAATAGACCCTATGAAATGCACCTGGAGACATCTCGCCGTTGCCTTGGCCGGCGTCGTTCTAGCGGCCGGCATCGCCAGCGCCGCCGATCGCGCGACAAAGGACGAGGCCATCGCGATGGTCAACAAGGCAGTCGACTACATCAAGGCCAACGGTAACGATAAGGCCTATGCGGAGATCGACAAGAAAGGCGGCATGTTCACCGATCGCGACCTCTACATTGTCGTCTACGGGATCGACGGCCACGTTTTTGCGCACGGCCAGAACGAAAAGCTGATCGGCACTGATCAGAGCGGGGCAAAGGATCCCGACGGCAAGGCGTATGTGGCCGAACGCATCGAGCTTGCAAAGAAAGGGCAGCCCTTCTGGCAAGACTACAAGTTCATGGATCCCGAGACCAAGACGGTCCTGCCCAAGGAAATGTACTGCGTGCCGCAGAAGGACATCATCGTTTGCGGTGGCGTCTATAAGGCCTAATCGGGGTTCCCGTGAGGATTCGCCGTGCGTGACCGATAAACTGGAAGTCGAGAACCTCTCGAAATATTTCTACGGTCGCGCCGGCGATATCCGCAAAGTGCTCGATTCCATCACGGTGTCGATTGCGGATGGCGAGTTTGTTTGTCTGGTCGGCGCTTCCGGTTGCGGCAAGACTACTTTCATTCGCTG
>JASHVC010000306.1 GCA_030039655.1 Xanthobacteraceae bacterium
ATCCGCGCGCATCTTGACGATGTGTTCGGCTATGGGACCTACGTTCGGCCGGCGGTATAACACCGCCATGTCAAGGCCCTGCCGTGTCGAGGTGATGGCGCCGACTTCATAATTTGCCAGATGGGCGGTGAACAAAACGGCCGGTTTACCGTCGTCGCGCATCCGAATTATTTTTTCCAACGTTCCGGGCGCGAAGAACACTCGACTCGTGTCGCGGCGGGGGTCGTCCTTGCAGAGGCTGTCGAGATTGATGTACTCGGCGGCTAGGCGGGCAAGGTTATCCCACATGCCGGTAAGTATTTGCTCGATTTCAGCAGTCGATTTTTCTGGATAGGCCGCAGTCAAATTGGCGCGCGCCGTGCGATGCCCGCGAAGGTATGGCCCGACTCTGCGCATCACCGCGGCGGCGAAGTTCATGCCGCGATCGAAATCTATCCACCGTAATATTTTTAGTAAGTAGAAGCCGATCCAATCACGCACGCCTTGCGCGGCAAGGTCAAGCTTATAGACCCAGCGCAGCGTGTTGCTGAACTTGGCCTCCGGGTTGGCTTCCGCGACGCGCTTGCTGAGTTCGCCCACAAAGGCGTTGCAGCTCGACGATCTGTCTTCCCCGGTAAGCAAGCCAATGGAGTGTTTCGACTTGAGAACTATTTTTTGGCCGTCGCGGCAGCGCAACTCATAATCGAAGCGTCGCGATTGATTTGCCGACGATGGCCCGCGGACTTTGTCTTTGTATTCGTGAATCTCGACGATGTCGCGGTACGGGGTGAGTTGCGTGGCCTCTCCATCAATGCATTCCAATCCGTCATCGGCGAGCCGATAGGTCAGCTCGGACGAGAGAAAATTAGGTCGAAAGGAATGCGCGTGCTCGTACATGGCATCGTAACTTGCTAGCGCAATGTGCATAGAATGACTTCGGGCGCAATAGAACGGTCGTGACCGGAACGCCGGGTGAGGCGGCAGTAAAATATCAAAGTTTCGCGCGACGAGCGTGGCCTGCGAGCCTGCCCTGGCGCACCTTGCGTTTGCCGTTGCGTTGGCGCATACGCCGCCTTAACGTCGGCATGCTAAATCCCTTGGAATTAGCGGTTTTGAACCAGTGAGGGTGCCTTACTGGTTAATCTATTAAAATCGCTGCCGTAGCTCAGTGGTAGAGCACTCCCTTGGTAAGGGAGAGGTCGTCAGTTCAATCCTGACCGGCAGCACCATTCTGACGCCGCGTCCATGTTTGTTTGAACGCCGCTCGCTCCCCAGAAACAATATTCGTGTCTGGCGGCGCTGCTGCTATTCACTCGTGAAGGCGAAAGGCTTGTCGTCTTCGCGGCGAGCGTGGGCCTCCACGGACCTGCTCTCATAATGCGGGATCACGACGAGGCGCGTGACCTCGCCGCGCAAGTAGGCTTGCAGGAACTTCTCATAATCTCTGAACGACACGCAGCCGAACGATTGGCCGCTCGGGCCTAGCATGTATGTGTGCGCCAGGATTCCGTCGCGGCCATACATCTTGCTGTCGCTGACGGGATTGAGCCGGATGGCCTGTACGCCGTGGAAGCGTTCGCCGCGCAAGGTCAGATCGTAGACGTTCGGCGGTGTCGCGCCTTTGGCTCTTTCGCTGACGTAGCGCGGATCGTCCATCCGGCTGCCCAATCCCGAATGCGCTTCCAGCCGTTCGCCGCCGGGCATGTAGACCGTGTGCGCCTCGATGTCATAGACGGCAGTGTGGCTGTCGGGAGTCTGATGCACATCGGGATTGTTGTATGCGAGCCGCGGCGTCAGGCGTTTCAGAAAGTCTGTGATGGAGGAGGAAGCGGACGCCGTCGCGGGGGCGGGATTCGCAGAAGGGGCAGGCGTGGGAGCCGACGCGGCTGGGACTTCTATCGGCACAGCGGAAGCTTGCTGCGCCGGCGCTGGCATCGGCGCGCGAGCGACTTCCTGTTTAGCTGGCGTTTGCGGGGCGACCGGCGGACGCGATGGCGGCAGAGGAATCTCAACGGCGCGCTCGGTAACCCGTTGCGGCGGAGCTTGCCGCGGGGTCGGCAATGGAACGGCAACGGGCGACGTGACAGGGGAGCGAGCCGGAGCCGCGGCGGGCGCGAGTTCGGCTACGGCCGTGTCGGGCACCTCATAAATAGAGTGCGGCACGCCTACCAAACTTGCGGTCTCAGTTAGCGTGCGGTGCGGCCGCGGCAGCTCCGCAGCTTCCAGCGCAACGACGTTGGCGGGCCGCAGATTTGGATTCGAAGAGAGCGAAGAGGAAAGCAGCCAGGCCGCGCCTATCGTGGCGGCGCCGCCCGAGACCGCGACTGCCGTAACCGCGCCAAGGCCTAGCGCGATCCCGCCAAGCAGCTTTCGCCGATAGTCGCCGAGCGCAAAAGTGCGAACCTCGAACGCTGTGACGTTCGGGATGGCCGCGGCCCGATACGGCATATGACGCGCCACTGGAAACAGAGGGCTTACAGTGCGGCGACGGCGAAGGGGTGCCAGTGCGGCGCGTGCGCCGCTCTTGAATGCTTGATGCCGGTAGAAATTGCCTTGCCCATCCTGATCCCCGCTACACGACCCGTGAAGCTGTCAACAATGCAACGTTTAATGTTAAGCAGATGTTAATCAGGCAGGGGACTAGGCAACTTTGGACAACCACCCGCGCCGCGTGGCGCAGGTGGAGGAATGGCTCAGAACAGGCTCACGCGGGTGAAAGCGGCAGGCGCAAAGGCTCACTTTAATTGATCCGCCACTTTGTCGATGCCGGCCTGCGAGCACACATCGTCCTTGCCGGGAGTGCCGGAAACGCCGACGGCACCGATCACATCGTCACCCGCCTTGATAGGCAGCCCACCGGCCAGCGCCAGCACGCGCGTATATTGAATGGAACCAGCCGAGTCCGGGTTGTCGTGCATGCGTTTGACGAATGCGGCCGAAGGTTGGCGAAAAGCCGCCGCCGTGTAGGCCTTGCGATCGCTGCCCTCGCGCGTGTTCAGCCCGGCACCGTCGTCGCTCAACATGACCATGGGCAGCCCCTCGCGGTCCACCACCGTTACCGACGTTTTGTATCCCATTGTCCGGCACTGCACGATCGCCGCGTTGGCGATTGTCTGCGCTAGCGCCAGCGAGATGTTCCTTTGCGTGATGACGCTTTGCGCGTCGGCCGGCGATGTAAGGACTGCGGCGACGGCAGCACTCGCGATGGCTTTGGATAGCGGCGACATTTCAAAACCTCCCTGCTTTTCGGAGTGAGCTGATTTATCTGCTTCGATTACGCGTGGACGACCTACACGCCGGAATGAACACCGGAGAGGGCAAATTGTAGCGCCTGTCCGTTGCGAAGTCCTCTGCAGACGAACGGTCCGCATCCATGCGCGCCTCTGGCCGACAAAACGCGCCGGTTGCAAATTGTTTTGTGCGGGAAAAGTCTGGTCGCGTGGCCTTTCGGGGAGCGCTGGCACAAATATTGCCAAGAAGATTATCGTCGATAAAATCGCCAAGAAACAACGCGATCGCACCCGGAGGCGCAAACCATGGCACAGACTCAAGTCGCCGACGCCACAATCCCCAGCCAAGAAACGGAAGCCGCCGGCTCGCGCTGGTTCCAGCTGCTCATGGGCTTCATCGTCATGATGACGATTTCCAGCCCGCAATACGTCTGGACGCTGTTCGTCCCGTCGTTTCAGAAGACAACAGGCTCGATTCTTTCGGAAGTGCAGTGGACCATCACTTTGCTGATCGTGCTGCAGACCTGGCTGTCGCCGATGCAGGGATTTCTGGTCGAGAAGCTCGGACCGAAGCTGTTGATCGGCCTGGGCGCGCTCATGAGCGGCGCCGGTTGGATCGTAGCGTCCAGGATCACCACGATCTGGGGTCTCTATGAGACTTACGGACTATTGTGCGGAGTCGGCACTGGCATCGTTTACATCGGCATCGTCGGACTGATGGTGAAATGGTTTCCGGAACACCGCGGATTTGCCACCGGCACGGTGGCGGCCGGATACGGCTTTGGCGCGATGCTTACGACTTTTCCGATCGACGCCATGCTCGCGTCTTCCGGCTATCAGCGCACCTTGGTGGTGTTCGGAGCGATCTTCGCCGCGATCGGATTGTTAGGGGCGTTGCTGCTCAAGGCTCCGCCCGAAACAAAAACGGCGGAGCGGACGCCCATGAGCGGTGCAGAGCCGTCACGCAGCTACTCGCCGATCGCCATGCTCAAAACGCCGGTGTTCTGGCTCATGTTTGTCATGATGTCGATGATGTCGACCGGCGGCCTGATGGTGATCACCCAATTCACGAGCTTCGCCAAATCGTTCGGCATCGACGCGAAAACCACTGTCGTCATTTTCGGGCTGACGCTGGCCGCTATCCCCACAGCGCTGACCTTCGATCGCGTCACCAACGGACTGACGCGCCCGTTCTTTGGCTTCGTGTCCGATCACCTCGGCCGCGAGAACACCATGGCGCTCGCCTTCATTCTTGAGGGCATCGCGATCTACTTCATGCTGCAATATCGCAGCGATCCGTTCATGCTGGTCGTGCTGTCGGGGCTGGTTTTCTTCGGCTGGGGCGAGATCTTCTCGCTATTCCCCTCGACGTTGACCGACACGTTCGGCACCGAATATGCGATCACCAATTATGGCTTTCTATACATGGCGCAGGGTGTCGGCTCCATTCTGGGTGCGCCCGTCGCCGCCATGATCTATGAGAAGACCGGCAGCTGGTTGCCGGTGTTCGGGCTGGTGATCGCCATGGACGTGCTCACCGGCCTCCTGGCGTTGTTTGCGCTCAAGCCGCAGCGCCGAAAGTGGCTGGCGCGCGCAGCGGGCTAGTTTTTTCGCGTTCTCTCTGTTCCTAAGCGCGAGAGCAGCCATATAGCTCATTGCGATCGGGGGACGAGAGGTGGAAATGTTCGGCTGGCGCAAGCGCATCGGTTACATCGGCCCCACCGTGATGGAGGTCGTGCCCTACGAATTCTACAAATTTGCGCCGGACGGTATCGGGCTCGTCGGCGTCACTTGCAACATCGACGATTGGAGCGCCGAGTGGTTCGACAAGGCGCTGGCGCAGGTCGCGGCGGCAGCGGCTTATCTGGGATCGCGCGGCGTCGATTTTGTCGTTCACGGCGGCGGGCCTCTGGTAGTGGCGCGCGGCAAAGGCTTTGACGAGATCATCGTCAACGACATTGAGAAAGCCGCAGGCGTGCGTGCCACCACGGGTGTGCGTGCGGCCATGGAAGCGTTACGCCATGTGGGCGCACGCCGCATTGCGATCGCATCGCCCTATCCGGAGCGGCACAATCGCGCCATGGCGGATTATCTGGCGTCACACGGCTTCGCAATCGCTGGCGCCGAAGGCATGGACGTACCGTTCAAGCGGCTGCAAAGCGTCGCGCCCGCCGACATCAGGTCGTTCGCCGAAAAAGTGTTGAGCGGCGCTGGCACTTGCGACGCGCTCTACCTGCCGTGTCCACAATGGCAGGCGGCGCAGATCGTCAATCCCTTGGAGCGCGATATCGGCATTCCGGTCATCGCCTATACGCACGCGAGCTTCTTCGTCGCCTTCCGGGCGCTCGGCATTCGTGAGCCGATCAACGGCCACGGGCGGCTGCTGGCGTCGCTGGCGAGTCATTAGCTGCCATGCCCCGCAAAAGCGGAGCATCCAGTAATCGCGGCGTAAATTTCTAAATGCAGAATCGAACTTCGGGGTTTACTGGATCGTCCGCCTTCGCGGACGATGACATGTGAGGTAATATTCCCCGCAAGAGTTTCGACCTCCGGAGAACGCCGTGCTGGCGCCAGTTGCCTCCATGCAGAACCGCATCGCCATGTATAATGGCAATGCGCTCAAGATCGGCCTGTTCGGCGCCAACTGCTCGTCGGGCCGGTCGGCCACCAGGGTGCCGGAGCGCTGGGCGGCGACGTGGCCGGAGTGTCTGGCGCTGGCGCGGCTCGCGGATGAGACCGGCCTCGACTTCCTGCTGCCGATCGCGCGCTGGAAGGGCTATGGCGGCGAAACCGATTTTCACGGCTGCACGCTGGAGACCATCACCTGGGCGGTTGGACTCCTCGGAGCCACCAAGCACGTCACCGTGTTCGGCACCGTGCATGCGCCACTGTTTCATCCGCTGATCGCCGCTAAGGAATTCGTCACCGCGGATCACATCGGTGAGGGCCGCATGGGCATGAATATCGTGTGCGGCTGGAACGAAGGCGAATTCGACATGTTCGGCGTCAAGCAGCGCGAGCACGACGAGCGCTACGACTACGCGCAGGAATGGGTCGACGTTGTCAAACAGGCCTGGACGCGCGACGATACCTTCGATTTCGACGGCAAGTATTTGCATCTGAAAGCGGCGCGCGCGTTTCCCAAGCCTTATGGCGGCACGCGCCCGCTGATGATGAACGCCGGTTCGTCCGGCGTGGGTCAAGCCTTCGCGCTGCGCAACTGCGACGCGTTCTTCGTCGCCACCGCCGGCTCGCGCACGTCGCTCGCCGGCAACGCCGCCAAGGTGGAGGAGATCAAGGCGCAAGCGCAATCGCTTGGGCGCGAGATCGAGGTGTTCACCGTCGGGCAGGTCGTCTGCCGGTCGACGCAAAAGGAAGCCGACGACTATTATCAGCACGCCATCATCGAGAACGCGGATTGGGGCGCCATCGACGGCATGTTGGCCAACAAGAGCATCACCCCACAGACGATTCCGCCCGACGAGTATTACGCCAAGCGCCGCTATTTCGCTTCCAACGCGGTAGGTGGCTATCCGTTCGTCGGCACGCCCGATAAGATCGCTGAGGAACTAGCGGTCATCAGCCAAGCCGGTGTGCGCGGCATCGGGCTTTCATTCGTTAATTACTTGGCCGAGGTGCCGTATTTCTGCGGCGAGGTTTTGCCGCGCCTGCAACACGCCGGCGTGCGGGTGAAGTCGTAATCCGCGAAGCCGCGTTACTGAAACATGCGCGAGACTTCCTGCTCGGTCGGCAGCCGCCCGTCGGGTGTCATCTCATTGACCAAGCCCGGCAGATGCTCACTGAGCGCGTTGAGCACTTGGTCGCGCGACAATCCGGCGTGCGCCATGAGCGTCTTGATCTGATCGGAATCGAGCACCTTGGCGAGATCGTCGGCCGAGATGGTCTTGTTTGGTCCGTTGCCGACCCAGGAATTTACCGCGTTGCCCAGACCCGCCTGCTGGAATTGCTTGAGCAAATCGTTGAGACCACCGCTCAAAACGCTTCCGGCTGCACCGCCAGCGAGCAAGCCACCCAAGCCGTTCTTGAGAACGTCGCCGATGTTGCTGCCGGCGTTGGTGGGCTGTCCGGACGGCGCGGGCGTGCTGGTGCCTGGCGTGGCCGGGCTCGCGCTCGGCGCCGTAAGGGTTTTCACAGCCTTGTAGGCGAGCAGACCTAGCACCGCCATAGTGATCGGCGACATGCCTTTGCCACTCGAGCCGCTGCCGGGATTGGACGCGCCGCGCGGTCCGTTTTGCATTCCGTTGAGAACATCCATCAAACCCATCGTCGCCTCCCGCGATCTGATGTTGGCGTTTATCCGACACCGCACCTATGACCTAGCATGCCGCCCCATGGCCGAAGTGTGTCAAGTCCTTCAAAAACTTGTGCGCGCCATCGAGACGATAGCGTCAACTTTTCTTTTAATCCGACAATTCGGTGAAACCAGGCATCACCAGCTTATCGACCGTGAGCGACGGACCGATGATGCCGGCTTGCCTCTCCTGATTGATGACGTTTTGCAGCTTTGTGCGCGAAACTTTGCTGCTCGGCTCGAAATAGCCGGTGCGAAGAAGAAGATCGTAGCTCGCCGCCGCGTCCTCTTTCTCGGCGTGCGCAGCCTGGACCAGAAGTTCTATCGCCTCGTCACGGTGCGTCCTGTCGGCGAGCCAGGCGATACTCTTGTCGGTCGCCGCAAGCACGCCCTTGGCGAGCGGCCCATGGGCCGCCGCCCAGGATTTCTGCACCGCCATGCCGGTGAATGGGAGGTCCTTCACATAGTCCGGCGCGAACGCGATGGTGACAAATCCCGCCTTGTTGGCCTGGAAATTCAGTGGCGGCAAAACCACCGCCGCGTCGGCGACGCCGGCCTTCAGCGCCGCGTAGCGCGCTGCGCCGACGCCTGCGGACATCACTTCGTAGTCCGATTTTTTCAACCCACTCGCCGCAGCCATGCGCTCGAAATAGATCGTAGTCATATCGCTGGCGGAGCCGATACAGACGGTCTTGCCTTTCAGGTCGGTGATGGCTTTTAGTCCCGGCTTCCCGATCAAGACGTACGGCGCGAAGTTGCCGACGATGCGGATGATGGCGAGCGCCGCGCCCTTGTCGATGGCGTTGATCGGATCGTTGATGCCGACGCTGAGTGCCACGTCGAGCGAGCCGCCGGTCAGCTGCTGAGTCACCGCTGCGCCGCTCTGCGCGAAGTTGATCTCAACGTCGAGATTTTCGGCGGCGAAGAAGCCCTTTTGGGCGGCGATGTAAAACGGCCATAGCGGCGCTTGGCCGCCGAGCGTGCCGGCGACGATCTTGTCCGCGGCCAGGGCGGGCCTGCCGAATGGGGCGGCAGCGATGACGCCGAGCACGATTCTACGCGAAATCTTCATTTCAGTCCCGGCAACGAATTCGTTTACGCAACACGCTGTCTTGACAGGGTCGCACACGCAGAACTCTATTGCCTCACAACGCAAGCATGCAAGTTTTCAGGAGAGGGACGCTCGCCATGAACACCCAAATTCGACCGCCGCGCATCGGTCCGCAGCCGTGGGAGCAGGTGCGAGGGAAGCTCGATCAGTCGCTCCCGTTCGCCAACATGCGCGACACGCCATACTATCGCGACGCGGTGTGGGAGCAGTTCTCCAAGGCTGAGTACGACCGCCGCTATCGCGCACTGCGCGCGAAGATGCGCGAGCAAAAACTCGATGTGATCATCGTGCCAGGCGGCCCGAGCCATTGGAGTTTCGGCGGTGGCATGCTGTGGCTGACAGGTCACTGGGAGTGGCACGCGCTGTCAAGCTACGTGCTGGTGCCGCTCGAGGGCGAGCCGACGCTGATCTACTCCATGGGCGGCACCCACGCCGAAGCGGTGCGCCGGCAGGTCGAAGTCGCGGTCAAGGATGTCCGCCA
>JASHVC010000307.1 GCA_030039655.1 Xanthobacteraceae bacterium
CCGAGCATGATGATCCTCCCGGAGCATTTGTTTGCTGCCGCCAGACAGGGTAGCGGCGGCGAGCCACCGGCCCATGGTTACGCGTGCAAGGTTACTCGTGTCGGGCGCCGACTTGCAACGCTCCGCGAATATTCGTCGCAATTGCCTTGCAGACTTGTTGGGTGGCTGGGCGCGTGAAAACTCTTCTCCTCGTCTTAGTGCTCATTTGCACAAGCCAGATCGCTGCAGCGCAGCAGGCCGTGGTCCGGTACGGAAAGCACTCCAAGGCCGAACGGGGCGCCGCCCGGTCACCGCCCATTGCCATTCCCCAACAAGTCGCCCCGCCCCAGGAGGCCTTCGCATCGCAGCCGGAAAAGGAAGCCGACACCCCGCTGGCGCCGTCGGATTGCGACCTGAGATTGGGCAAGATCGCGGTATTTCGCCAACTCGCAGCTCTCATCGCGCCGGGTGAATGCGGCGCCTCGGATGCCGTGTTGCTGGACAGCGTGATCCTGCCGGACCAAAGCAAGGTCGTGATCGCACCGCCGGCGACCTTACGCTGCACGATGGCGGAAGCGGTCGCAGAGTGGATTCGCGACGACGTGGCGCCGGCGGCCGCGAAGCTCGGCGCGCCGCCGCGCGAACTGGAAAATATGGGGTCCTATGAGTGCCGCGGTCGCAACAGGGTCAGCGGGGCTACCTTGAGCGAGCACGGCCGCGCCGATGCCCTCGATGTGCGCGGCTTCAAGCTTGCCAACAAGGAAACGGTCGTGCTCGCCGATCCGAAAGTAGCGAAGGATTTCCGCGACGCGATTCGCGCGAGCGCCTGCGCGCGTTTCTCGACCGTACTCGGCCCTGGCTCCGACGCTGAACACGCGGAGCACGTCCACCTCGATCTCATCGAGCGGCGCAACAACTTCAAAATGTGCCAGTGGGAAGTGCGCGAGCCGCTCGAACCGGAGCGGGCACAGACGTCAGGTGTGCCGATTCCCATCGACGAAGTTCCGCTGCCGGTTCCGCGACCCATTGCAGCGAAGCTCAGCCGTTAGGCAACAATACGCTCTCAATTCGGGCGTTGCGTGTGTGCCCTCTCCCCCTGCGGGAGAGGGCAATTCAGCGGTCCAACAACAAGACTGGGTGAGGGGTCCGGATGCCCGACCCCTCACCCAACCGTGCCAGCTGCACATCATTTGCAGCAGCCCTCTCCCGCAAAGGGAGAGGGCGCAATGATGGCCGTCGCAGCGACTGCACGCTTACTCCGCCGCCGCCTTCTTGAGTATTTCGTCGGGGGTTGAGGAAACTACCTCGACATACTTGGGAATGAACTTGTGGCCCTCGATGTATTGGATGAATTCCGGCTTGATCTCGTTGGCTAGGATCTTGCGGATGCGCGCGTGCTCTTCGATGTCGGACCATTCGGCGATCAGGAAGAAGCGCTGCGGGTCTTCGGTGTCGCGGCAGAGCACGCCATCCTTAATCTGGGCCCGTGATTTGTGCATGGGATTGCCGTCCGAATAGTCGAAGGTTTCGAACAGGCGGATGAATTCGTCTTCTTTGCCCTTCATCACGCGGAAGTCGTAGATGTGCAGGTAATTGCCTTTGGTGGCGAGCGGCTCTTGCGCCATGAAGTTTCTCCTCTGTGATCACGTGCAACTCTGCGCCGGCCGGATTGCAAAGTCGGACCCAATTGCAAGCCTAACCCAATCGGATATGCTGAAAAAGCTCTCCTGCAGGCTTTAGACGGACGGTCCTTATGGCATGGCAAAAGGTGGCGTCCCTGGGCGACTTCGGCGATCGCGAAGCGATCGGTATCGAAGTTGCGGGTGTGCCGATTGCGCTGTTTCGGCTCGGAAACGAGGTGCATGCCACGAGCGGCACTTGCACCCACGAGTTTGCGTTGCTGGCCGACGGTTTTGTCGAAACGGCTGACGGCAGTGTCGAGTGTCCCTTGCACCAGGCGCTGTTCGACATTCGGACCGGCAAGGCGGTCTGCGCGCCGGCGACAGAGAATCTCAAAGTCTATCCGGTCAGAGTCGATGGGTCGGATATTTTCATCGATATGGACGGGGCCGTGCGCGAAGACGCGGCTGCGATCGCGGCCGCTGCTGCGCCGCGAGCCGCCGCGGCTGGACCCGCCACGGTTGCGAGCGGCAGCCGCAACGGTCGCAATGGCAACGGCGCGAAGCCCGCAAACGGCGGCGGAAGCTTCGACCGGCGCTATGTGTGGCCTGACGATGATCTCAGCATCATCCCAGATTGGGTGTACACCGATCAGTCGATCTACGAACGCGAGATCGAGCGCATTTTCCACGGCCGCACCTGGAATTACGTGGCGCTGGAAGCGGAGGTGGAGAAGCCCGGCGATTTCATCCGCTCAAACGTGGGGCCGACGGCCGTCGTGGTGGCGCGCGCCGAGGATGGCTCGATTAATGTGATCGAGAATCGCTGCTCCCACCGCGCCTCCGAATTCTGCCGCGAGCTCTCGGGATCGGCCAAGGAGTTCGTCTGCCCGTACCATCAGTGGACCTACGATCTGAAAGGCAATCTCATCGGTATCCCGTTCCGCCGCGGCGTCGGCGGCAAGGGCGGAATGCCGGCGGATTTCAAGGCGGAAGACAACGGCGCGCGCAAGCTCAACGTCACCACCCATCGCGGCGTCGTGTTCGCGTCCTACGCCGACGGCATGGAATCCCTTGCCGACTATCTGGGACCGGAAGTGTTGGCCGAATTTGAAGCGACGTTCGACGGCCGCAAGCCCAAGGTG
Source organism: Xanthobacteraceae bacterium (assembly GCA_030039655.1). Next base: position 2,744 of record JASHVC010000307.1, read on the forward strand.
CTCGGACATTATCGCCATTCGCTCCTAGGCAATTGGAAGCTGTATCACGAGAATCTCAAGGACCCGTATCACGCCACGCTGCTGCACACCTTTTTGGTGACGTTTGGGCTCATGGTCGTGGGCAATCGTTCTCTCATGCTCGCCGATAAGAGTGGCCGCCACGGCGTCATGGCCTCGGCCAAATCCGACGCGAAGGCAATTGCGGGCGACGCCAAGAAGGAAATGCGCGCCTTCAAGGAAGGAATGACGCTGCGCGAGGCGCGCTTCATGAATTTCATCGAGGAATTCGACAGCCCCTGGTCGGTGACCATGTCGACCATCTGGCCCAACCTGATCGTGCAGCGCGAGATGAATACGCTGGGCGTGCGCCAGATCGTGCCCGATGGCCCGGATCAGTTCATCATGAAGTGGACCATGTTCGGCTTCGAGGGCGACGACGAGGAAATGACGCGGCACCGGCTGCGCCAGGGCAACCTGATGGGGCCCGCCGGTTACCTGGGGCTTGAGGACAACGAAGCGATCAAGTTCGTGCAGGACGGCATGCGCCGCGTGCCCGATGGACAGCACTTGGTGAAACTCGATCCGGAAATAACGGGAACCAGTGACACGCTCATTTCTGAGGCCGCCATTCGCGCCATGTACAAGCATTGGCGCGAAGCCATGGGCGTCTGATTATGGTCGCATGATTCCAGATGCAGCATCCGTCGTACATCGCGGTTAACGATCGTCGCCTCGAAGCGCTGCTGCTGCATCGGGAGATCGAGGACTTCAACAGTGCGTATGCGGCGGCGCTCGATGAGCAGCGGCTCACCGACTGGGCCGAGATGTTCACCGAGGACGCTTTCTACGTCATCATCTCCCGCGAGAACGAGGATCGCGGCATGCCGGTTGGTCTCATCTATTGCGAGAATAAAGGCATGATACAGGATCGCGCCTTTGCACACGAAAAGACCGAGATGTTTGCGCCGCGTTACCTGCGCCACATTATCGGTAACACGCAGATCTTGGGCGAGGAGAAGAACGGCGACATCCGCGCCCGCGCCAATTACGTGGTCGTGCAGGTGCTGTTTGATCGTCCTGAGGCGAAGCTGCATCAGGTCGGCGTCTATCACGATAAGTTCCGTCGCGTCGGCGACCAACTGAAACTCGCTGAGCGACGCTGCGTCTACGACAATCTGCTGGTCGAAAATGCGTTGTGCCTTCCGGTCTGAAACGGGGAGGAGGGCAAATGCCATGAGACTGTCCCGCCGCCGTTTTCTGCGACTCGCTGGCGCCGCTGCTGCTGCGCCCGCATTTCCGCGGCTCGCGTCGGGCCTCGATTATCCAGCGCGACCGGTGCGCTTGCTGGTCGGCTACGCGCCGGGCGGCGTGGCCGATATCATCGGCCGCATCACGGGGCAGATGCTGAACGAACGCACGGGCCAGCAATTCATCGTGGAGAACCACGCCGGTGCTGGCAGCAATCTGGCCACCGAGGAAGTCATTCGCGCGCAGCCTGACGGTTACACGCTGCTTGGCGCCACGGCGTCGAATGCGTGGAATGCGGCAATCTATCAGAATCTCGGTTTCGATTTCATCCGCGATACCGCCCCGGTTGCCAGCACGGTCCGTTCTTTTAACGTCATGGTGGTCAATCTGGCGGTGCCCGCGCACAACGTCGCAGAGTTCATTGCCTACGCGAAGGCCAATCCCGGCAAAGTCAATATGGGCTCGGCCGGCCCGGGAAGTTCGCCGCATCTCTACGGCGAGCTGTTCAAAACCATGACCGGCGTCGACATGCTGACAGTGCACTATCGTGGCGCCGGCCCCGCATTTCCCGACCTCCTGGCTGGACAGCTTCAGGTCATGTTCTCCTCCGTGGTGTCCGCGATTGGG
>JASHVC010000308.1 GCA_030039655.1 Xanthobacteraceae bacterium
TAGCAGGCGGGGCCCGGCGCCGCGCCCGCGCTCTGCGGACCGACATGCAGCGCACCGTCGACGACGCGCGCGATCGAGCCGCCGCCGGTGCCGACCTCGAAGATATCCATCATGGCGATCTGCACGGGCAGCGCCTGCTCGTAACCGCCGATCAGCGCCGCGCCGGTGGTCAACGCTTCGCCGTGATGGATGACGCCAGCTTTCGCGGTGGTGCCGCCCATGTCGAAGGCGATGGCATTGTCGATCTTGAGCGTCCGGCACAGTGCCTGCGTGCCGATGACGCCCGCCGCCGGTCCCGACTCCAGCATGCGGATGCATTGGCTCTGCGCCTGCTCGGCTTCGTAAAGCCCGCCGGTCGATTGCACGACCAGAAACGAGCCGGAAAAGCCGGCGGCCCGCATGTGTGCGTCGATCTCGCCGATGTAGCGCCGCACCTTCGGGCCAACATAAGCGTTGGCCGCGACCGTCGAGCAGCGCTCGAACTCGCGATATTCTTGCGACAGTTCATGGGATGCGGACACGAACAGCGCGGGATGATTCTTTTCCAGAATCGCCTTGGCGCGTTGTTCGTGATCGGCATTGGCGTAGCAATTGAGAAACAGAATGGCGGCGGCCTCGATGCCGAGCTTCTCCAGCTTTTGGCCAAGCGCCGCGATTTCGCTTTCGTCCAGCGGCGTGTCGATCTCGCCGTCGGCCAGCATGCGCTCGTGGACCTCAAAGCGCAGCGCCCGCTCGATCAGCGGCACATGCTTGCGGAAGAACAGATTGTAGGCGTCCGGCCGATTGATGCGTCCGATCTCGTAGATGTCGCGAAAACCCTGGGTGATGAGGAGAGCCGTGGGCGCGCCAGTGCGCTCGAGCATCGTGTTGATGGCGATGGTCGAGCCGTGGAGAAACAGGGCCGCCGAACGGTAATCGCTGCCGGCCTTGGCCACGCCCGCGGAGATGCCTTCAACCAGATGGGCGGGCGTCGACAGCGCCTTGCCGAAGGTGAGCTTGCCGCTCTTTTCATCAAAGACCGCAATATCGGTAAAAGTCCCGCCGATATCGGCGGCGAGCCGCAACCGTTGCTTCGCCGTTTGTCGCTGCGCCATCCCGTCCCCAAGCCCCTTGCGGCTTACGCCTCGAGGACGACGTAATCATCTTCGACGCGCACGGGGAAGGTCTCTGCCACGTATGGACCTTCGACGAGGGTTGCGCCGGGCGCAACCGACACGGAGAATTGCCGCGCGCGGATGCGTTCGGGCTCGCACCACGATTTCCCGGTACGCACGTCGAACTCCCAGCCGTGCCATGGACAGCGGATAATCTCGCCACGGCGCGAGTAGCGGTAGCATCCGGGCTCTCTGGCTTCGATGAGGCCGACGAGGGTGCCGAGAGATAGGTTGCCGCCCTGGTGCGGACAGCGGTTGGCGAGCGCAAAGAACTCGCCCTTGATGTTGAAGACGACGATGGGGCGGCCCCTGATCTCGACGAGCTTGCGCGTGCCGGCCGGAAAGTCGCTGAGCGGAGCGATGACGTGCTTCGCCATGCGCCCGCCTAGATCGCTACTGTAGCGAGGCGTTCGTAAGTGGCCAGCGCATTGTCACGCAGGATCTTGCCGTACAATTTCTCGGGAATTCCCGCCGGCATGATGTTGTCGCCGTCGAACTGCCAATGAGGAAAATCAGACGAGAACAACAGCATGTCATCTGATTGCAGGTGATCGATCAGCTGCGTCACGGCTTTCGGATCGTCCGGGCCGTCGAATGGCTGGATGGTCAGCCGCACGTGATCGCGGACGATCTGGCTCGGTGAGCGATCGACCCACGGCACCTCGGCGCGCACGCCGCGCCAGAATTTCGACAGCCGCCACAGAAAGGCCGGCAGCCAAGTGACGCCCGATTCAATGAGCACCACTTTCAGCTTGGGATATTTGACGAAGACGCCTTCGCAAACCAGGCTCGCGACCTGCGCCTGAAATCCCTGCGCGTTAGCGCAGTAGTCCTCGACGTACCAGGACGGCCAGCCGAGCGAAGTGACCGCATGCCGGTAGCTCGATCCGGCATGAATGCCAATGGGCAGGCCGTGGCGCTCGGCGGCCTCGTAGACCGCCCAGTATTCGCGCCGTCCCAGCGGCGCCTCGCCCATGGCGAGGACCAGCACCTGCACGAAGCGCTTGTCGGGAGCACAACGCTCGATCTCGGCCACCGCATAGTCGGTGTTCTGCATAGGCACGATGATGGAGGCGCGCAAACGTTTGTCCCGATCGAGCCATTCGTGCGCCACCCAGTCGTTCACCGCCTTGGCAAACGCTGCCGCCATGTCCTCGCTGAACAGGAGCTGCACGCCATACAGACAGTTGCAGATGGCGACGTCGATGTTCCAGCGATCGAGTGCGTGAGTGCGCAGCTTGTCGAGGGTGTTTGGCGGTTCACCGGCCTTGCCGCGCCAGTCGGCACGGGATGTCAGCGGCGCGTTCGGCGGATAGCTGATCGATTCCAGCGAATTGAGGCCGCGATCGATCACGCTGTCGCGCCATTGCTCATCGAGATACGGCAACAGCGCCTGCATGCTGGGCACGTTGGCGTGCACGTCGCAATCGATCGCGGACGAAGACAAAGTCATGTTGCGGATGAGCTTACGGCAATTCCAGCGGGCCGGGGAGGGCGCGTTCGGCCTTGGCGGTGAGCTGCGCTTCGTGGTGTGACACGA
>JASHVC010000309.1 GCA_030039655.1 Xanthobacteraceae bacterium
CACGTAGCCACGGCGATAGGCGTCGTAGAGCGGGCGCGTGTTGTAACCGGAGCCGAGCGTCGCCATCACGTAGCCGCGCTCGCCGAGGATGCGCGCTTGCGTGGTGCTTCCCGTCGTCGTCCAGATCGGCGGGTGCGGTTGCTGCCAGACCCGCGGCCAGATGTTCACTTGCCGATAATGGAAATACTCGCCCTCCCCATTGAAAATCTCGTCGTGCGTGGTCATCGCCTTGATGATGAAATCGAGCGCTTCCCAGAAGCGGTCCATGACGCCGACCGGATTCTGATTCGAAGCCGGGAATTCGTAGGGCACGCCTTTGATGAAGCCCATGTCGAGACGGCCGCGCGAGATCACGTCGATGGTCGACAGTTCCTCGGCAACGCGCAGCGGATCGGGCCGGTGGCCGATCGGATAGCCGAGCACCAGGAGCCGCGCGTTCTTGGTGATGCGCGAGAGCACCGACAGCCCCACCACTACCGTCGATGACATGCAGGTTGCGGTCTGATGATGCTCGTTGAGCATGATGTCGAGACCAAGCTCGTCGGACAGCTGCCACTCGTCGTAGTAGCGATGAAACAAATCGGCGGCGACGTGGGGATCGCATTTGCGATTCAACAGATTGACGCGCAGCGAGCCGGAATGATCGTTCCAGGTCGGGTAATAAGGTTGCTCGGTGAATTGATAGACTCTCATCATCTCTCCTGCGTCAGCCACTCTCCTGTCATCGTCCGCGAAGGCGGACGATCCAGTACTCACGGATTACTGGATGCTCCGCCTTCGCGGAGCATGACAACTTGGGGCGCCCCTGCGATTTCATTTGCTCGCCGCAAACGCCAACACCTTTTCGGCAAAGACCTTCGGCTGTTCCTGATGCGGGAAATGCCCGGCCCGCTCGATCATCTCGAACCGCGCCCCGGGAATCATCGCGCAATAAGCACGGCCGTAAGCTTCGCTGAGCATGCGATCATGGGTGCCCCACAAAAACAGCGTCGGGATGCGGATGCGGTGCAGTCGGCTCTTCAGCCGCGGATTGTGGAAGTACGGATTCCAGGCGAAGCGCGCCGTCGCCTCGCGAGCGCGCGCCGCAGCGAGCACTTCCGCGTCCGGCAGCGCCTTGTAGTCGCGTGTACCGACGGCCGGATCGCAATAGGCAATGTCGATAAATTCCTTCTCGGTGAGCGCGAACACGTCGACGATATCGCGGGTCTCGCGGTCGCCAACTTTAACGCCCACGGCATTGACCATCACCAGCTTGGCGAGGCGCGCGGTCGATTTCACCGCGATCTCCGCCGCGATCCAGGCGCCGAGCGAAACGCCGACCACGGTGACATCCCGAAGATCGAGCTGCTCCAGCAGATCGAGATAAAAATAGGAGAGATCATCCACTGAGCGCATGCCCTTGGGCAGCTCCGAGCGGCCGAAACCCGGATGGGTCGGCGCGATCACCCGCGCGCCTTTGGCGAGCGCGTCGATCGCCGCCAGGGCCGGTTCGATGCCATTCTCAGGATGCAGGAAGAGGAGCGGACGGCCTGATCCACGCTCGATCATATCGATGCGCGTTCCGTTGACGACGAGCGTGGGCGCCGCGCTCTCGGCCGCAAGCGACATCCTGCCTCCTGGTTTCTCTCATCCGGCCTTTTCAAGACCGGCCGTTTGTTCTAGCACGACAAACGCTTTTTGCCACCGCGCGCCCGTTGTTGGCGGCAACGATGCGTTGCGCGATAAGCATAAGCGTAACGTTGACAGAACGGGCAAGATAGCGGCGGAACGCAAACGAGGTGCAGCAATGGCCGACAGCAACGTCAACACCCACACCAGCATCGCTTATGCCAAGCACGATGGCGTTGAGCTCTTGGGCGACCTGTATCTGCCGGCGGGCGCAAAAGACGTCCCCGCGCTGGTCGCCGTGCATGGCGGCGGATGGGTGCAGGGCGTGCGCACCGCGTTTCAGTATTGGGGACCGTATCTAGCGGCGCGCGGCGTGGCGATGTTTTCCATCAGCTATCGCCTGGCCACCAAGGGCAAGACCTACCCGCAGGCGGTGCTGGACGTGCTGGCCGGCGTGCAGTTCGTACGGGGCAAGGCCGGCGAGTTCGGCGTCGATCCGAACCGCATCGGACTGATGGGCGCGTCGGCGGGCGCGCATCTCGCAGCGCTGGCGGCGCTCGGCTGGTCGTCCGGCAAATTTTCCAAGGCCTATCCGCAGGACGCGTTCGCATCCGTCGATGCCGGCGTGAAGTGCCTGATCGGCGTCTACGGCATCTATGACGCCGTGGCGATGTGGACGAACTACCAATTGCAGGGCGGACGCGACAACAACTTTGAAAAATTCATGGGCGCGCCGCATATGGAGAACCGCCAGCTCTACTTCGACGCCTCACCGATCAGCTATGCGACATACGCCAACAACAAGATCGGCGTTTTGCTCGTCACCGGAACCCAAGATGATCTGGTCGACCCAAAGCAGCAGACTTATCCGTTCCAGCTCGCGCTCAGCCAGGCCGGCTTTTTTGTGCGCCCGTGCATCGTGAATGGCGCACCGCATTATTGGATGAACGATCCGATCGAAGAGCCGACGAGCTATTCGGGCTTTCTGGCGCCGCGGCTGATGCGCTTTTTGGCTGAGAAGCTTTAACGGCTGTAGCCCGCATAGAGCGAAGCGGAATGCGGACCGGCGCCCCGGATTACGCTGCGCTCCATCCGGGCTACTCTACTTCTTCTCCAGCATCAGCGTGCCTTCCTTGCGGATAAGCGGCTGGATCGCGCCGGCGACTTTCGCCAACAGCCACGGCAGGACGAACTGCAGTACAACGCGATCCTCCTGCACATCTATGCTGCCGCTCACCACTTGGCCGATCGCGCGGACGCGGAAATCGAAATGGTCCCCGGTCCAGGTTTCCTCCTCGACCGTCAGCAGATGACTGAAATTGGTCCGCACATTGCCCAGGCCGGATTTAAGTCTGCGCACGGCTTCGTCTTTGCCCAGGTGATGCGAGACGGTCACGACCAGCGGCTTCGACATGGCGGCCCCCAAAGCTGTTGTTTGGGATATGGTGATCGAATTGCGCCAATCAAATCGCGCGTGAAGGCCCGGCGCACTATTCGGCCGCGACGCGCTTGCCGATGGCGCTATTGACCGCCGGCATCACCTTCTCGGCCATCAACTCCATGGACCGGCGCGACAGCGCCGGATCGGCCCAGTCTTTGCCACAATAAAGCAGCGTGCCGAAATCGCCGATTTTTTCGTGCAGCGCCAACAACCCATCGACGACACGGTTCACGCTACCGCGGATGACGACGTTGTCGAATATGTAATCGAGCGTCAGATCTTCGTCGGGCATGTCCATGCGCTCCTTGAAGCCGCCGAGCTT
>JASHVC010000310.1 GCA_030039655.1 Xanthobacteraceae bacterium
GTCGCACTTCCATTCGTAGCGCCGGTAGCCCAGCGTCTCGAATATGTAACGCGCCAGCAGATATTGAGTTTCGGTACCGAGCGGGGTGCGCTGCAGCGTCGGCGAATAGAGCACGTGGCCGACCTCGATAACCCGGTGTTCGGGCACGATGCGGAGCAAGGTCACGTAGCCAACTGCGTGATCGGCTGGGTCGATGATCGCATAAGCATAAGGGTCTTCGGCCGCCGCACGCTTGGCGATGGCCGGCGAAAATTCCTCGAAATTCGCGAACGGCCCGTCGCCCGCAATGTAAGTCCAGACCTGGTCCTGACCGGCAAATACCTTCCACAGGTCCACAGCGTGATCCGGCGTGAGCTTCTCGAGGCGGCCGTAGCGGCCCTTCAGGGTGACCGGGCCGGGGCGCGGCGCAGCCGCGGTACTCCCGACCGGCAGCCCGACCGGCTGACCGGTCCGAGGATGCGGCTCGGAGTCGGTCATGACGACACCTTGCTGCGGTCCTCGCTGAAGAATTTGTTCAGATCGGCGTTGGTGATGAGCCCGGCGAAGCCGTCGAACTTGCCGTCCTTGGCGATTTCGGTCGCGGTGCGGATGAAGGCGTGCATCGCCACGCGCGCAAGTGACCCGCCGACGCTGATCCGGCGCACGCCCATCGCAGCGATATCGTCGACCGTGAATCCGAGCGCGCCGCTGTTGAGGAAGTTCACGGGCTTCGGCGCCACCGCTTTGACCACGGCCTCGATCTGCTCGCGTGTCCTGATGCCCGGCGCATACAAACAATCCGCGCCGGCCGCCGCATAAGCCTTGAGGCGGCGGATGGCGTCGTCAAGATCGGGGACCCCGCGAATAAAATTCTCGGCGCGTCCAGTAAGCACCACGTCGCCGCCCGCGCGGTCGACCGCGGCGCGCGCCGCTCTCATCCGTGCCACCGCTTTGTCGAGGTCGTAAAGCGGTGTGGTGCCGCTTTGTGGCGAATCTTCAACGGACAATCCGGCGACGCCGGTGGCGATGCAACGGGTCACGTTCGCGGCCACGCCTTCGGGATCGTCGGCAAAGCCGTTCTCGAAGTCGGCGTTGAGCGGGATTTCGGTCGCCTCGGCAAGTCCGCGGTAGTGGGCCAGCACCTGCTCGATGTTTTGGCCGCCGTCGGGATAGCCTTCCGAATGGGCGTGGCCCGAACTGGTGGTCGCCAGCGCTTTGAAGCCGAGGCCTTGCAAGTAGCGCGCGCTACCGACGTTCCACGGATTGGGAATGACGAAGCAGCCGGCCTCGTGCAGCTTGCGGAACGTTTTGCGCTTCTCGGCGGCAGAAGGACGTGAGGAGGTCATGGTCGCACCCGGCAATGGCAAACAAATCTAACCCTGCCATGAACGCCGCGGCGATGACAGGTGGCGTCGGCAGTTTCAATGATTGTCGCGCGGGACGAACTTTTGCGCGACACGCTGATATTTGACCGCCGGTTCCAGGACCATGCCCTCGGCAAGCTGGTCGACCATGGCGCGCTGGATTTCCTGCCATGGCGTTTGGCTCGGCGGATAGTGGTAGCCGCCGTCCTTCTTCAGTGCCGTAGCGCGCTTCGCCAATTCGGCCGGCGAGATCAGAATATCAGCCGTCCCCTTGTTGAGATCGATGCGCACACGATCGCCGGTCTGCAGCAACGCGAGCCCGCCGCCCGCGGCAGCTTCCGGCGAGGCATTGAGGATTGATGGCGAACCCGACGTTCCGGACTGGCGGCCATCGCCGATGCACGCAAGCGACGTCACTCCCTTTTTGATCAAGGCTGCGGGCGGCTGCATGTTGACCACCTCGGCCGATCCTGGATAGCCGATCGGTCCGGCACCGCGCATGAACAGAATGGTGTGTTCGTCGATCTTGAGCGTCGGATCGTCGATGCGATGGTGATAATCCTCAGGACCATCGAACACGACAGCGCGGCCTTCGAAGGCGTTCGGATGCTTCGGATCGCTGAGATAGCGCCCGCGGAATTCTTCCGAGATCACGCTTGTCTTCATGATCGCCGAGTCGAACAGATTGCCATGCAAGACCTTGAAGCCGGCATGCGGCTTGAGCGGCTTGGCGTAGGGTAGGATGACCTCGGTATTGGTGGCTTTTGCGCTCTTTACGTTTTCCGCCATCGTCTTGCCGTTGATGGTGAGCGTGTCGCCATGGAGGCGGCCGGCCGCCAGCAGCTCGTGCATCACCGCCGGCAGACCGCCAGCTCGGTAATACTCTTCGCCCAGATATTCGCCGGCCGGCTGCATGTTGACGAGTAACGGCACATCGTAGCCGATCTTTTCCCAGTCCTCGATCACAAGCGACACGCCGATATGCCGCGCGATAGCGTTGAGGTGGATCGGGGCGTTGGTGGAACCGCCAATTGCCGAACAGGCAACGATGGCGTTCTCGAAGGCGGTGCGCGTCAATATGTCGGACGGTTTGAGATCGTCACGCACGATCTCCACGGCGCGCATGCCAGTCTCGTAGGCAATTCGAGCGCGCTCGCGATACGGCGCGGGGATCGCCGCGCAGCCAGGCAGCGACATGCCGAGCGCTTCGGCCATTGCGTTCATGGTCGACGCGGTTCCCATGGTGTTGCAATGGCCGATCGACGGCGCAGACGACGCCGCAATATCGATGAATTCGTTGTAGTCGATCCGGCCCGCCGCGACGTCCTGGCGGGCCTGCCACAGCACGGTGCCAGAACCGGCGAGCTTGCCATTATGATAGCCGTCGAGCATCGGCCCACCCGACAGCACGATCGCGGGCGTGTTGACAGTCGCTGCCGCCATCAGACACGCAGGTGTTGTCTTATCACAGCCGGTCATCAGCACCACGCCGTCGAGTGGGTAGCCGAACAGCACTTCGACCAAGCTCAGGTAGGCGAGATTACGGTCGAGCGCTGCCGTCGGGCGCTTACCGGTCTCCTGGATAGGATGCACCGGAAATTCCATGGCGATGCCGCCGGCCGTGCGAATGCCCTCGCGCACGCGTTCCGCAAGCTGAAGATGATGCCGATTGCACGGGCTAAGGTCCGACCCGGTCTGGGCAATCCCGACGATCGGCTTGCCCGATGTGAGTTCCGCGCGGGTGAGACCGTAATTGAGATAACGCTCCAAATAGAGCGCGGTCATTCCAGGATTGTCCGGGTTGTCGAACCACAATTGCGAGCGCAACTGACGCGGCTTCGAACCTTTCGAATTGTTAATCTTCGCCATGTTCGCTCCCGTAGTTTTTTCCTCGTCATTCGCACAACGTGCTTCTGCAATGCGGTGTGCGCAATGGGCAGATATGGCGATTTAACGCCAACGCGACTCGCTTGGAAC
>JASHVC010000311.1 GCA_030039655.1 Xanthobacteraceae bacterium
AATCCGGACCGCAATCCCGGCCGTGCCAAAGATCGTCTCGCCTACGTGCTGGGCCGCATGAAGGACGACGGTTACATCACCGCCGATCAGAAGGACCAGGCGCTTGCCGCGCCGCCAAAGCTCGTGGCCTTCGAGCGGCCGCACCGCGACAGCGGCTTCGAGTTCGTCGACTATCTCGGCCGTGAGGCAAAGTCCGATGGCGTCGAGAGCCTCACCGCCAATTCCTACATCGTGCACTCAACCATTAACGCGGAGCTGCAGCGGCAGACCGAAGCGGCGCTGCAGGAAGGCTTGGCTCACTATGAGACGTCTACCGGTCGGGTGAAATTTCGCGGAGCGGAAGCCAACATCGCAGTCGCCGTGCAGAAGGCTGGTGCGGGGAAGCCAGGAGATAGGCCAGCTTGGCAGCAGACGCTGCTTGACACGCACTTGCCGCTCTACGACGTACACTGGACACCGGCCGTGGTGGTGGACAAAGGCGGCAAGAAAGGCGACGGCGCCATTCGCGTTGGCCTTCCAGATGGCCGGATCGTCCCGCTGACAACGAGCAGCGGCGATGTGCGGCGTCAGCTGAGCCTCTACGACGTTATTTATGTCAAAGTCATCGAGCCCAAAGCTCCGCCTCCCACTCCAGCGCCGAAACCGAACGCCAAGCCCGCCGCAATTCCCGTAAATGCCAAGCCGTTGCCGGCGGCGCATGCGGAAATCCGGGTGCGGCCCACCGTGCAGGGCGCGGCGCTGGTCATGGAGAACAAGACCGGCCGTATCCTCGCCATGGCGGGAAGCTTTTCGTATCCGCTGAGCCAACTCAACCGCACTTGGCAGACCCAGCGCCAGCCTGGCTCGGCGATCAAGCCGCTTACTTATCTGACCGCGTTACAGCGTGGACTGCAACCCAACACACTGGTGCTCAACGATCCGATCACGCTGGCGCCCATTGGCAGCGGCCCCATCAACATCGTGTCTCCAGGCTTCGCGCGCGAAGAGGATTACTGGTCGCCGCGCAATGCCAATTTTGGTTCAGGCGGCCTCTACACCTTGCGGCGCGGGTTGGAACATTCGGTCAACGTCGTAACCGCTCACCTGCTCGATGGCGCCATCGACGCCGACCCCGAGAGAAGTCTTGAAGCCGTTTGCGCAACGGCGCTCGCGGCGAAGATCTACACCGACTGCATCCATTACTACCCGTTTGTTCTTGGCGCCGAGCCAGTGCGCATGATCGATCTCGCCGCTTTCTACGCCGCCGTGGCCAACGAAGGCATACGCCCGCAGCCGCACGCTATCGATTCCATCGAGCAGAATGGCAAGGCCATTTACGAATACCCGAAGGTGCCGCTGTTCACGCGCATCGGAGCGGCCGACCGCGCTAGCTTCTATCAGCTCAAGACCATCCTGCAGGGCGTGGTGGCGCGCGGCACCGCGCGCGCGATAAGTTCACTGTCGCCCTATGTCGCCGGCAAGACCGGCACCACGGAGAATTCCGTCGACGGCTGGTTCGTCGGCTTCACTAATGACGTCACCGTCGCGGTCTGGCTCGGCTACGACAACGGCGATGGCAAGCGCCGTTCGCTCGGTCCCAGCGAGGATGGCGCCAAAGTGGCGCTGCCGATTTTCCGGCCGATCATCGAAAGCGTATGGGCGGACAATATTGCGCCCAAGGAGCCGTTGAGCGGCCCCTCCCCTGAGGCGCGGAGCCAACTCGTCGATCTGCCGATCGACTACATGACTGGTACGCCCGCGCCTGCGGGCGGCCGTGGTGACTTCGTCGAGCACTTCCGGATTGGAAGCGACGGCCAAGTTGCCGACACGCAATATGAGCTTGTTTCACAGGAGGAAGCCGAAGAACGGCAAAACGAGCAGACTCAATGGTCGATCAACGAGGCAAACTCGGGATACGGCCAGCAGCCGCAAGGCTGGGGCCCGCCGAACCCGTTTGCGACCTTATTTGCCCCGTGGGGAAGCAACCAGCCGCCACAACCGCCGCCTCAACCACAGCCGCAGCCTCAGGCGCGCGGCTTATTTGCACCCTGGGGTAATCAGGGCTATCAACGTCCACAACAGCCGCAACAGCGCGATCCTAATTCTTTCTGGGGCGGGCATTATAACTGAACCCTCCGATCGAGAGACAGCTTCCGATGTGCATCCGGCACATGATCGTGCTTGCGGCTCTGATTGGCTCAGTCTCCGCCGCCGCCGCGCAGCAATTCCACATCGCGGACGTTGCCTCTGCGCGTAACGAGAACGCGGCCCAGCTTAAGCCCGCAACCGTCGCATTCAGTGACAAACCCGCAGGCCCCGCCGCCGACGCCAATTTGGACCTGGTCCATTTCGACGATTGGGCCACCAAGCGCCCCATCGAAAAGAAATATCTGGCGCTCTTTCCCTCCTACACCGAACCGCTCATAGGCAAGGTGGAGAATGGCAAGGTTCAAGACGCCAAGACCGACGTACAGAAGCTCTATGTGTACGTGGCGCAAGCGCGCTTCGGACTGGACCGGGCACCGGCCGCCATCGATCTGTCGCGCTATGTCACGCTTGACTTCCTTTCGCGGATCGATCCGGCGATCAAGCACAAGCTTATTACGCCCACGGACGTGGTCCCGTTCACGGATGAGGCCGGAGCGGGCAATCAAAATCCCGACCGCAAATGGTGCACCGGGAGGCAAACGCTCATTTGTTTGCAGTCGACCTATGCGCTCGAGGGAAAGATTCCCCTCGGCATCCTGCTGGTGAACAAGCTGCGCGAAAGCGCGAAAAAGGTTTCGGATCACATTGATTTTCAGAGCGAGTTTGTACAGCTAACGCCCGCCGACATCGATCAGCCCGGTTTGCAGCAACTGACGATGCTCGATACACCTATCAGCGGCGCGCTCGAGCAGAACATTTTCTACGTCAATCAGATCATGAAGTTCGGAAAATTTCTGGCGGTATTCCAGGCGCATCCGGCCGATCCCAACAAGACAGTGGTGACGGCCTTCATGACGCTCGCGATCGATGCCAGCGTGTTCGACAAGAAGAAGGATTACGAAAACGTGCCGGTGCTGCGTAATCTCGTGCCCGCCGAAGTGCTGATGGGCAAGTCCTCCTTCAACGCCGGAAAATCGATCAGCGCCGGTCTACCTCAATATGCCCGCAACGAAATCACGACCATCGCCGGAATTCTGGCGGGCCCCACGCCGAAATAGCTTGCTGACGCGTTAGGCCCCGGTTGCTGCGGGCAGCGGCACGAAAAGCTCCTCAATCGGCATGGCGCGCGGGATGAAGTGCTGCTCGGCCATGTATTGCACGAGCGCCTCCAGTGTCGGCCGGTTCGCTTCGACGCCGTAAGCGAACGGATCGCCGCCGGCGAAGACTTCGTCGATCTCCTCGATCTCATCCTGCAGCCACGGCAGCATGGCCGCGAGCGAGCCGGCATAGCGCAGCCGTGCGCGGGCGATGCGCTTTGCTTCGACGAACGCCGCGTAGAGGTTGGTGGCGATCCACGGATGCTGCTCATAGAGCGCGCGGCGGATGGCCACGAGATGCATGATCGGAAAGATTCGCTCGCGCTGATACAGCTCCCGTTCGAGTGCATGATGGTCGGGCAAGAGCCGCACCACGTCCGGATGGATGCCGAACGACGGCGGCTTGCGCGAGCCCACGAGTGCGTCGATCTCGCCCGCCGCCAGCAGTTCGGCGAGCGGCCGACCGCTGCGGTTCTGCGCAATCGGCGGCGGGCGCAGGAGCGGCAG
>JASHVC010000312.1 GCA_030039655.1 Xanthobacteraceae bacterium
GATCGCTATTTGCGCCGCATTCTGGTGGTCGGAGCCGTCGCAGTATTGCGGTACGCGCGGCAGAACCCCGAGAAGTACCCTTGGCTCGCGCAGCTTCTCGCTCGCAAACCGTTCAAGGTAGCGGCGGTCGCGCTGGCCAACAGAATGGCACGCACCGCTTGGGCATTGCTGGCAAAGGGTGGCACCTATCGGGCACCCACGCTCGTGGCAGCGGCCTAAAGGAGGTCGTCGATGGCAAGATGAGTTGCGAGTGTGCATTCACTAACTGCAGGTGTGAACACGGCATTGATGCGAACGGTCGAGACCGTCGGTTGGGAGAACCCGTGATGGGTCACGCGATACTTGAGCGCGGGGTTCTGTTTGGGACCCAATCAGCGGATTACATCACGGCCAGCGGCCATAGTGGTCGCATCGTCACAGAGGAAAGCCTCCAGGCGAAAACAGATCGAATACATGACCGCACCCGAACGCTCGCTCAATTGTCAGATTCCTCTTGCACCGCGGGCACCGTGCATACATGACCCATCGCTGACACAGAGTGTCCAAAGGCTTTTTGCAGCGCACACAAGCATGAAGCGCATAAATGGCTTGCCGGGTGGCGGTATTTTGGCCTAATTGGAGCGAAGACGTGTGAGCAAGGGGACCGCCATTGCGGCGGATGCCGCGCACGCCAAACCAACAGCCCAAAATCATCTCTTGTTCGCGAAACGACGTGGCGTTTGCGGACAAGTTGAAAGCGGCGAGATCATGAAGGTCATTCCACAGGTCGTCCTGTTCGGCTCCATTTACGGTGAATGGCGCGAACGGCATGTCATCCCGACACTCATCGAACTTGGCGTGACGTACTACAATCCGGTGCATCCTGGCGGATGGACACGCGAGGCCGGTGACATCGAAGCCGAATACATGGCGGGCTGTGAAACGGTTGTCATGGTGTTCAACAAAACCTCGCCGACGTTCGCGGGTTTGGCCGAATCAGGCTGGGCAGCACTCGGCTGCGTACGGCGCAATCAGCACTTCATTCTACAGATCGACCTTGATTTTCCACTGAGTCAGCCGCCTGCACTCACCGCAATGAAAGCAGGTGAGGAATTGGAAAAGGACCTGCAAGGCTGGGCGACCCGCGCCCGATATTTGGTCTACAAGCACGCCCGCGAGTTCAAGCACCCGAGACTACATCTGGCGGAGGATGTGCCTGCGGTCACAGCCAGACTTCGCGAAATCTATAAGCGGGGTAGACCAACATAAAGTCTCAGGGCGTAATCGAAACATGGCGAAGAGCGACTGAACACCTTGGATTAGCCTCGCGTGACCACCGCTTGGTTAGCGATCAAGAAAATCATTCAGAATATCGATGACAAGAAGCATGGCCCCAAGATGTTGGTTTCGGGTCTGTGTCGGCGCTAGGTAGTATTCTTTTTGAGCCGATCGATAACATTTGCCGCATCACTCGGGCTTTGCAGCCTGAGCACCATCAAATGCCGATACCGCGCGCTATTCAACAACTCTTCAAACCGTGAACGTCGTTGTCCCCACGTATTCCAGGCCCATCTGATCGGATGGCTTGGTCGCCACCAGCGGCGCCAATCTTCTTTGTTGCCCGCCCAAAGTTCCTCTTGTTCCAATGCTCTTGCAATTGATCGCTTGATGACGCGATACATGACGACTGAACGGCCGTAATCCAGCCAGACCAAATGTGTCGCACGTCGCCAAATCAGGTCGCGAACCATAACATAGTTGCCATCGCTCACCCACGCCTCAAAGGAGGTCGCCGCGCTTACCCTGCGAATGAATTCGCCTGGATTGGTCTCGCTCAACGCCTCCCAATTCGGCTCCCAATGAAGGCGGTCCAACTCGATGCAAGTCAAATCGAGTGCCGAAGCGATCCGCTTCGCCATCGTCGTCTTACCAGCGCCCGAGGTCCCAATCACCACGATCCGCATTCGGTCTTCTCGCCTGTCGCGAACGAGGATAATCCAAATCCGCCCTCGGAGCCGACGTCCGTTGCGTTGGCGCACAGCGGCGTTGTTCTCGTCGCAAATCCGGTCGCTATAGGGGGTACAGCGGAAGTCGCTCAGGCTAGCGTCGAGGGCCGTTGTTGGCACTTCGCGACGCGGCGGACGGCGCTCTCAAGTGACGTTATTCGGGTTACAGCCGACGTGCATCTATTAAGCCCAACCAGGTTATTCGTGGCCATTGAGACAGTCACTGAGCGCTTATCAGCACGCGCCAGAGCACCTAGGCCTTCAGTTCCACTTATACGTCCGAATAGCACGGATGAAGGTGGCCACCGCGGGTGAATGCTTGCGGCCTGGTACAGTGATGAGACTGATCGTGCGCTTGACTGCCGGATCGATTAGCGGCCGTCGGATGCTGTCCGGGTGCGTGACCGAAAACTCCGGCATGAAAGCAAAACCGACATTTGCCATCACCACCGCCTGGACCCAATCCTCGCGCTCGGAGCGAAAGCGCGCATAAAGCTTGACGCCCATGTCGGCGCAAACCCCCATAACCATTTCCCGCATCTCACATGATAATCAGTCGACATAGGGCTGTTCCGAAAGGTCACGCAGTGCCAGCGCATTGCGCTTTTGCAACGGATTGGTCGGCGGCAGCAGCACCACATAACGCTCGGTGTAAAGCGGCTCGGCGCGGTAATTGTCGCCGAGACCGTCGAGCGGATTAAGGATCGCTATATCCAGTTCGTCAGCATCGAGTTGCGCCGCAAGCGCCTCGGGCGCGCCGTCGCGCACCGCCGTTTCCACGCCCGGCGATTGCTGCTCGAATGAAGCCAGCAGGCCGGCGAGCCGCATCGGCCCGATGGTCGACATCACCCCGAGGCGGACCGGCACCTGGTTGAGCAACCGGAAATCCTTGGCGACCGTCTCCGCCGCCTTGGCCTGTTC
>JASHVC010000313.1 GCA_030039655.1 Xanthobacteraceae bacterium
ATGATGCGCATTGCATTCGTCGGCGACGAGCGCACAGGCCAATAGCGAATGCTTGGCTGTGCTGATTGTTCAAGCAATCAGATGTCGCGCCCCTCGACCTTGTCGGTTAGCGTCTTGACGACCTCGGGAACGTGCTCTAGGTGCGGATCGATGGCGAGCGCCTTGCGGTAAGCTTCCAGCGCGTCTTTGTCGTCGCCGATCTCTTGCAACATCTGCCCCAAGCCGGACAGCGCTCCGAAATGACGCGGCTCGTGCGCCAGCACTTCGCCAATGTCGGCGATCGCATGCGCGTAGTCGTCCTTCAGATAATAGATGGTCGCGCGCCGGTTCCAGCCTTCGACGTAGTCGGGCTTGATCTCGACGATGGCGTCGAGAAGCTTCAGCGCCAGATCGTAATCCTTGGCGTCGGTCGCGACCTTGGCGCGCGCCATGAGCAGATTGCAGGTGTCGCTGCCTGAGATCAGCCACAGCGCCCAAATGCGCTCCTCGATGGCTTTGGCGCTGGCCTCGTCTGGGGCGATCTTCAGCGCGGAGAACAAGGTGTCGAGATTGTTGGCCGGGTCGTCGTGTTCCACCTTGGGGAGATTGGTCGGTGGCTGTGCCCAATCCGGACCGGCGCGCGTACCGGGTTCCTGCGCCCCAGCGCACACGGCAGACACCGCCCCGACAGCAAGCGCCAAAGCAATGGGCAATAGTCGAACGCGGAATCTAGCGACCATGGGCATCAAGTCTATTCACCTCTCTCCTGGCAACAAGCCCGAAAACTTCTCAAAGAGACGTGAACATTGCGGCGCAAATGGGCAAGATCGGCGCTCCGGCCCTGGTGGCCGGTCCGCAGGTCTCTTGGCTTGCGAAAACGGAAAAACTTTACCGAATAGCGCGCTTAGCCCTGCCGGGCTTTGAAGCGTCGTTGCGTCTTGTTGATGACGTAGACGCGGCCCTTGCGGCGCACGAGGCGATTATCGCGGTGTCGGCCGCGCAGCGATTTCAATGAGTTACGGACCTTCATGGGATCAATCCTTGTTGCGCGGTTGATTAAGGACGCGCCATGCGCTTGTCAATGTGCGGTGCGGTCCAAGGCGGCCGCCGAACGGGAAGGCGAAATGCGATGAGCAAGGGACCCGACACGCTGCAGCTCATTTCCGGCGTGGGCGCCAAGGGCCCGGCTTGCTTTGTGATCGAAGCGGACGGCAAGCGCCTCATGCTCGATCTCGGCGAAGGCCCACCGCCGGGCTTTCTGCCCAATGTCGACCATGTGGGGCCGCTTGATGCGCTGGTGCTCAGTCACGGCCACAAGGACCACGTTGGCGGCCTGCCGCTCCTCGACAGACTTGGTAACCCGCCGGTTTACGCCACCGAGATTGTAGCGCGCGGATTGCCGAAAAATCTCGCTGTGCGCCCGCTGCCGGTCGGGGGCACCTGCGAGGTGTTGGGTATGGAGGTGACCACCGGCCGCAATGGTCATGCGCCGGGCGGGATCTGGTTGCACTTTGCCATCTGTGGCGGCTTTCTCTACACCGGCGACTGGTCGACGGAATCTATCCTGTACACCTACGATCCGCCGGCAAAAGCCGCAGCCGTCGCACTCATCGATTGCTCGTACGGAAGCTACAACAAGCCGCTCGGAGAATGCTGGAGCGCCCTGGAGCCGTTCGCGGAACGCGGCCCGCTACTGCTGCCGGTGCCTGCCAACGGCCGCGGCCCGGAAATCGCCCTTGAATTTCTTCGCTACGGCCGAACTGACATTTACGTCGATGACGCCATGGATCGAGCGCTGCGGCAACTGTGTACGACCGACACGGCTTCAGTACGCGGCAACGTCGATGATGACATGAAGGCGCTCGCAGTCACCGTAAAGCCGATTGAAGCGGCGCGCGGTGTGATGCTTGCCGCGTCCGCCGATGGCACCTCCGGTGCCACCAAAGAACTTCTCCAGCAGTGGGCCAACCTCAGCAAACCAGCAATGGTCTTTACAGGGTACCGAGCTCCCGATACGCCCGCCGACCGCCTCATCAAGAGCGGCCGCGCCGCGTTTTTGCGCTGGAACGTGCACCCGCGACTGTTCGACGTCGCTGCGCTGGTGCATGGCATTAACGCTAAGACCGTGATCCCCGCTTTCTGCGACCGCTCCCAGCTTCCAGCTCTCGCGCAAGCCCTCGCGCCAGCGCAGGTGACGATGGACGGGCCGGTGACTCTGTAACTCCCTCTGCTGAACTCGGCCGAGTGCGCATTCTAATATTAAGGCGCGCCCTAAGACCCTTCACGGCCAAGTTGACGGCGGCTAATCTTCAGGCAAGCCGCTCCTGGGGCGCGGATGTGCCGAAATTCGCGTGGGGGATTAAGAGCGGCCTGCGTGCTGGCGGCAGGCGTTAGACTTCTTCCAATCTCATAATCACCTCTTTGCGGTCGGGTTGGCATCGCCTTCCCGCGGCGCATTTCAGGTCCGCGGGTGCCGCATGTCCAGTGGCATCCGCAGGCGCAGCATCGGAGAGTCGTCATGCATAGAGTACTTGTTGCGATAACTGTCTGCGCGGCCTTGCTCGCCTTTGTCGGGCCGGTTGAAGCTCGTTACGGACACTGCGGCCGGTCACACCGAACCCATTGGGTTTGCAGGCCCGAACCCGCGCCGCCACCTACAAACCATGATGCAAAGGATGGTTCAAAAAGAATTGCCGAGGCTATTGAAACACTCAACAGAACAGCTGAACTGCGAATCGCCAAGGCTATCGAGGACGCGAACAACGAGGCGGCAAAGAAAATTGCTGATGCCATTGACGCGGTTAATAGGACCGCGGATCAGAGAATCGGCACGGCCATCGAAACAGCCAATAAGGCCGCAGCAGATAGAATCGCCACGGCTATTGAAGCAGCTAACAAAGCGGCGGCCGATAGAATCGCAGAGATTAACAAGGCCGCAGCGGACAGAATTGCGACCGCCATTGAAACAACCAACAAAGCGGCGGCCGATAAAATTGCAGAGATCAATAAAGCCGCCGGAGAAGCCATCGCCAAAGCCAGCGGCGACGCCGCCGACAAGATTGCCGCAGCGAACGACAGAATTGCCGCGGCTATTAAGGATGCGGCAGAAAAAATTGGTACGGCCAACCAGAAAATGAAAGAAGCAGAGGATTTAAAGAGAGCGGCAGATGCCGAAATGGCAGAAGCCAAACGTAGGGAGGCGGCGGCCGATCAGAAAATGAAACAGGCCGAACTCCTTGAACAGGTGTCAGCGACGCACATTGCAGAAGCGCAAGAGGACAAACGGCGCGCTGTTGAGCTCTGGGGCGTCTTTAAGCGGTATCCGCTCCCCGTCTTGCCTGGCTGTCCAGGGGACGAGCCAGCAGAAGGGCCCGGACCAACGCACGGCTGCGGCCACCTTGGCGCACTGTCCAGCAACGCCAATTGACAGCACGAATTGAGCGAACCAGGCGGATCCGCGAAGGCATAATCCGCTTGGATGCCCGCGAGCGCGCCGACAGCGATGGGCGGCTGCCGCACGCGTCGTCATCCGCGGCATCGAGGTGTGTATCTAGGAAAACGGCCGTTCATCAATTTTTAGACACACGGGTGTGCTATGGATTGCGATGTGGTGAGGAGGGTGAGGTGCCGCGGTTATCCGTATGGGTCATTGAGTTCATCAAGCTCCTGGGCGGACGGCGGCTCCACCCTCTTGCGACCCAATGTCCGATCTGCCATCAGATGGTCCGGCTCCACGTGAATAAGGCCGGCCGAAAGCACGTGTACGGCCACGCGCGTGAACTCTACGAAGGCGCCCGCCTTTCTCCGCACTATGCCGCCAATATGAAGTGCGTCGGTTCGGGCAGCCGAAAACTGTTCGACCCACACCCAAACGAACATCAGCATTTCAAGCTGCCGAACTCCCTGCTCGAAAAATAAATTTAGCCTACCGGCCGTCGCCCGCGGGACGAGGCAATCAGCTGCTGCGCCTCGGTTGCGTTCGCCCTGC
>JASHVC010000314.1 GCA_030039655.1 Xanthobacteraceae bacterium
CGTGGTTTTGCCCATGCCGTTGCGGCCCATGAGCGAGACCATTTCACCGGGCGCGATCTTGAACGAGATGTCAAACAGCACGCGGCTCAAGCCATAGCTTGTCCCGATGCCGGACACTTCTAGCAGCGTTGCATCAGCAAGCGTCGTATCAGACATGGACGCGCGCTTCCTGTTCGCCCAGATAGGCTTCGCGCACCGCGGGGTCGTTCCGCACCGCCGTCGGATCGCCGGACGCAATGACGCGGCCGTACACCAACACGGTGATGCGGTCCGCCAGCGCGAACACGGCCTCCATGTCGTGTTCGATCAAGAGGATGGTGACGGTGCCCTTGAGCTTGCGCAGCATATCGACCATGCGGCTCGATTCCTCCGGCCCCATGCCGGCCATAGGTTCGTCAAGGAGGAGAAGCTGCGGTTTGGTGGCGAGCGCTATGGCGATTTCAAGCTGACGCTGCTCACCGTGGCTGAGCTTGTCGATTTGAACGCGCCCGCGCTCCTGAAGCCCGACGCTAGTCAGCGCGTCGCGCGCCGGCCCGCGCAAGGCATTGTCGCGCCGGGCGCTGTTCCAGAACTGGAACGAATGGCCGGCATGCGCCTGCACGGCGAGCGCAACGTTATCAAGCGCGCTGAAGCCGTTGAACAGCGAGGTGATCTGGAACGAGCGGGCGATGCCGAGGAGGCTGCGGCTATGGACGGATAGGGCGGTGATGTCGCTGCCGTCGAACCAGATGCTGCCGCCCTGCGGGGCAATCTCACCAGCGAGGAGCCCGATCAACGTGGTCTTGCCGGCACCGTTGGGGCCGATGATGGCGTGAAATTCACCGCGGGGAAGATCGAGTGTGATGCTGTCGGATGCCACCACGCCGCCGAAGCGCTTGGTCAAGCCTTCGATCTTGAGCAGCGGCTCACTCATGACGCCATCCCAAGAACAGGCTTTCGATACCGCCACGCAGGTAGATGGCGACCAGGAGCAGGGCGGGGCCGATGAACAGGCCGTGATATTCGGCGATCCGCAGGTCGGGTATTTGCGCGATACGCGACAGGGCTTCTTCGAGGAGGAGGTATGTGACTGTGCCGATCAGCGGACCGAACGGCGTGCCGAGACCGCCCAGCACCACGAGGACCATGAGGTCGCCGGACCGCGTCCAGAACATGGTCGCCGGGCTGATGAAGTTGGTGTTGTTGGCAAGGAGCGCGCCAGCTAATCCGCACAGCGCGCCGGCAATAACGAAGCAGGTAAGCTTGTAGCGAAATGTTGGGAATCCGATCGCGCGCATGCGCCGGTCGTTGGAACGGCTGCCCTGGATGACCAGGCCAAAGCGCGAATTGACCAGACGGGAGACCAGATAAATGCTTCCGACGAGTAAGGCGAAACACAGATAGTAGAATAGCGTTTTGTTGTTTAGGTCGACGAAGCCGCCGAACTGGCTGCGCTGGCGGATGGTCAAGCCGTCGTCGCCGCCGTAGCGTTCGAGCCCGATGGCGACGTAGTAGATCATCTGCGCGAACGCGAGCGTGATCATGATGAAATAAACGCCGCGCGTGCGCAGGCTCAGCGCGCCGATGGCGAGCGCGAACAGCGCCGACACCGCGATGGCGACCGGCCATTGGACGAAGCCCGAGGCGATGCCCTCTTTCCACAGAATGCCGACCGCATAGCCGCCGATGCCGAGATAGGCGGCATGGCCGAAACTCACCATGCCGCCATAGCCCATAATCAGATTAAGACTGACCGCGGCCAGCGCCAGGATCAGGACGCGTGTGAACAAGGTCAGGGCGTAGATGTTGCCGGTCAGCGCTGCATAAATCGGCACCGCGGCGAGCAGGGTCAACAGCGCCGCCGCCACCGTCGTGCCTGGATCGAGCCGCGAAGCGGGAAAATAGAGGCGAAGAGTATCGCGCCAGGCTTTCATTTGCTCGCCGCCGGGAACAGACCTTCCGGCCGAAACACCAGGATCGCCGCCATCAACATGTAGATCGACATAGAAGACAGTGAGGGTGCCAGCGTTATGGCGGCGTTAGTGCTGAGCACCGAGCGCAGGATGTCGGGCAAGAAGACTCGGCCGATCGTGTCGATGAGGCCGACGATGATCGCAGCGACAAATGCGCCGCGGATCGAGCCGATGCCGCCGATGATGATCACCACGAAGGCGAGAATCAAAATATTTTCGCCCATGCCGATCTGGACGGTGAGGATAGGGGCCTGCATCAAGCCAGCGAGGCCGGCAAGCGCGGCGCCAAAGCCAAACACCAGCGTGTAGAGAAGTTTGATGTTGACGCCGAGCGCTCCGACCATTTCGCGGTTGGATGCGCCGGCGCGGATCAGCATACCAAGCCGCGTGCGCATCACCACGACGTAGAGCAAGGCGGCGACCGCCAAGGTGACGGCGATAATGACCAAGCGATAGAGCGGGTAATACACGCCGGGCAGGATCTGCACGGCGGTCAGCATCTCGCTGGGCAGCGACAACGTCATGCCGGCCGGACCCCAGATCAGCCGCACCAGATCGTTGAAGAAGATGAGAAGGCCAAACGTGCCGAGCACGTGGTCGAGATGATTGCGACCGTACAGCGGCCTAATCGCAATGATCTCCAGCACAACGCCGGAAACGAACGTGGCAATAAGCGCAAAAATGGCGCCAAGCACGAAGCTGCCGGTCGCTTCGGCGAGTGTCGCGGCGAAATAGGCGCCGAGCATGTAAAGCGAGCCATGGGCCAGATTGACCAGATCCATGATGCCGAAGATCAGCGTCAGGCCCGCGGCTAGCAGAAAAAGCAGCATCCCGAGCTGCACGCCGTTGAGGCATTGCTCGATGAAATACAACACCCTACTGCCTCGCCTTGAGGTGCTCGGCGCTATAGCAGGCGCAATTTGCGTGCGCTTGGCTGCGCTGCGTCGAGCCTCGAAGGGTGAGGCCCCAGCGTTTTAGCCGCGGACTTCGAGGCCTGCGCCACACTGGCGCGGGCACCTCGGGATGAGGACGCCGGGTTATTGCTTCAATGCTTATTTCATCGGGCATTGAGCGTGATATGCGTCCTGGTCATCTTTGACGATGGTCGAGAGGGTATGGAGCGAGTAGCTGCCGTCGTCGTCCTTTCGCGCCTCTTCCAGGTAGAAATTCTGGATCGGCAGATGGTTGTTGCCGAACTTGAAGTTACCCTTGACCGACTTGAAGTCGGCCTTTTCCATCTCCTTGCGCATCCCTTCTTTGTTTGTCAGATCGCCTTTGACCGCGGTGACCGCGCTATTGATCAGCGCGACCGAGTCGTAGGTGTCGGCGCCATAGAACGACGGTATGGTCTTGTATTTCGCTTTGAAGTCGGCGACGAACTTCTTGTTGGTGTCGTTGGGCAGATCGCTGACCCACATCATCGCGCTGGGATTGCCAACCGCGAGATCCTTAAGCCGCGGCAAGGACAAGTCGTCGATGGTGAAGCCGGAATAGAGCGGAACCTGCCCCTTCAAG
Organism: Xanthobacteraceae bacterium; assembly: GCA_030039655.1. The sequence goes on from JASHVC010000314.1 coordinate 3,468, forward strand.
CCTGATTGTGCGTATTGCGTCACGAACTGAATGCCGGGACCGCCGGGGTAGAACACGTACAAAGCGTCGGGCTTTGCCGCGCGCACCTTGGAGAGTTCGGCGGAGAAATCGAGCTGGGTAGGCCAGGGCGGCAGTTCCTCGCCGACTACCTGACCTTTGAACGTCGACTTGAAGCCCGTGATCATATCCTTGCCGGCCGTGTAATTCGGCGCGATCAGGAACACGGTCTTGATGCCCTTCTCATTCATGTAAGTGCCGACTGCCGCAGGCACTTGGTCGTTCTGGAATGAGGTCGAAAAGACGTAGGGCGAACATTGGTTGCCGGCGACCTGGGAAGCGCCCGCATTGGTGATGACCGTCATGGTCTTCGAATCGACCAGTGGCTTGAGTGAGGCCAGGAGCACGTTCGACCAGATATAGCCGACGACGAAATCGACGTGATCCGACTCGATCAGCTTCTGCGTCTTCTGCACGCCGACTTCGGGCTTGACTTCGTCATCCTCGTAAATCACCTCGACCGGGAGGCCGCCGAGTTTGCGGCCGACATGATCGAGCCCGAGTTCAAAGGCGTTGCGCATGTCATTGCCAATAGCCGCAACCGGGCCGCTAAACGACGAGACGAAGCCGATCTTGATGGTCTTCTCCTGCGGCCACGCCTGCTGAACACCCGCCGCTCCGGCGGCAATCGCGAGCGCGGCTGTCCCCATAATCCATGGTTTGTTCATCGCGGTAATCCCTCTGTTTTGGCTAGTTCAACGCCGGTCCGGAACCGCACCGATTCAAGGCTATTTGTAGAAAGCGGCGTCCCTTTGTGCAACACCGATTGCGTTGCTAGCGGGCTGTGTTGGCGCCGCAGGTGCTCGGAAACGCGAGTCCCTAGACCTTAGTCGCAGGCGCCCTAATCTTCTCCGGTCGCGTGCAGATATTCGGTGAGACCGGGGGCAATGTTAGGGACGAAAAGCTCCTCGACGCTCATCTTACGCCGCGTGAGCTTTTGCTCCTCCAGGTGGCGGACGAGCGCGTCGAGTGTCGGCCGGCTGCCCTCGATGGAATAATCCCAGATTTCCGGACCGAAAATTTTACGCGTGGCTTCGAGTTCGTCGATCACCCACGGCAAGCTGACGGTGAGCGCATCTGTGTCGTTCATCCAATAGTAGGCGATGTCGCGCGCCCGGGAGAAGGCGCGGTAAAAGCTGATGGCGAGCCACGGATTTTCATCGTAGAGCACTTTCTTCAACACGAAGGTGTGCATGATCGGAAAGATGCGCGTGCGCTCGTAGTATTCGCGCTCGACCTTGCGCGGATCGCTGAACAGCCGCCGTACCGTGGTGCCGAGCGTCTTGGGAATCATCACCGAGGCGAGCGCATCGATCTCGCCACGTTCGAGCATCGCCTCGAGCGTCGTATCGGGCCGCATGAACTCGCAATGAATGCCTTCCGGCGGCTTAATGGTGCGCACCGGCCGGCCGATGACCCAGTTGATGTCTTCAGGCCGCACGCCGTAATCGCTCATGAGAAAACCGCGCACCCACACGGCCGCCGTCATCTGATAGTCAGCGACGCCGACGCGCTTGCCCTTGAGGTCCTGCGGCTTCTCGATCTTGCTGTCGGCGCGCAAGTACACCGCCGAATGGCGAAACACGCGCGACGGAAAGACCGGAATGGCAATGAACCGCGTGTCGCCCTCCGAACGCAGGATCGTGTAGGACGACAGCGACATTTCCGAGCAGTCAAATTCATTGTGATTGAGCATGCGCCAGAACGTTTCGCCGGGGCGCAGCGGAATGAAGGTCAGATCGACGCCTTCGGGCGCGACGCGGCTATCGATCAGCGGCTGAGTGCGGTCATAGCGGCCGCAGGCGAGGGTGAGTTTCAGGTTGGGCATTGGTTCTCGTTTGCTCCCTGCCTGCTTGCCGGGAAGGGTTGGGGGGGAAGTGCGAAGAGGGTAAAGTTACAGAATGATACTCGGATTGCGGATGCACTGATCGCAGTCGATCAGATTTACTTGCTTGGCTTGTATTTTCCATTGGCCGTCGTTGCGCACCGCGCGATGGCCGGCCCAGCCGGTGAGCACTCGCGTCTCGTCGCCCCAGAATTCGCTGATGAGGAAGTTGGAGCGCAGCATGCGCGTGTCGTCTTTGGCCGTGGCAAAGACCTCGACGTTGCTGATCATCCGCACCGTGCGCGATGCCGGCGCCTGCGACCAGGCGAAGCCCGTGCGTAGCCGGTAGACGCGATCCTCGAGCCGGCGCCGATCGTCGAACATGACGGAAATCTCGCGCCGCGGATCGCCGGCGCCCGGCGTCGAGGGCACCCAGTAAATGCACTCGGCCGCATACATCTTCAGCCAATCCTCATAGCGCAACTGGTCGAGGAACCGCGCCTCGCGTTCCAGCAGTTGGCGGAATTCGTCGCGAGTCGCTGCG
>JASHVC010000315.1 GCA_030039655.1 Xanthobacteraceae bacterium
ATGGTGCCGGGATTGCGCACGATCGGTTTCAGCTTCTGCAGATTCTCAATCGTGGTCTCCGGGCGCGGATGCTCGTCCTCGTTGACGACCACCTTGGCCCCTTTTGCGGCCGGAACTTCGACCGGGACAATCTCATGGGCAAAATATCCGGTGCAGATCGCGTCGGCGGCGCGCTGCTGCGAGCGCAGCGCGAACGCGTCCTGGGCGGCGCGGGTGATCTGAAATTCCTCGGCGACGTTCTCTCCCGTCTCCGCCATGGAGTCGACGCCGTATTGCGCCTTCAGCACCGGATTGATGAAGCGCCAGCCAAGCGTCGTGTCGTAGATTTCTGCCGAGCGCGAAAACGCTTCGCTGGCCTTGCCCATGACGAACGGCGCGCGCGTCATGGATTCCACGCCGCCCGCGATGGCGAACTCCATCTCGCCGGAACGGATCGCGCGTGCGGCGTCGCCCACGGCGTTTAACCCCGAAGCGCAGAGCCGATTGATCGTCACGCCAGGAATCGAGTCCGGAAGTCCCGCCAGCAGCAGCGCCATGCGGGCGACATTGCGGTTGTCCTCGCCGGCCTGGTTGGCGCAGCCGAGAAAGACTTCGTCGAGACGCGACCAGTCGGCCTTCGTGTTGCGGGCCACCAGAGCCTTGATGGGGACTGCTGCGAGATCGTCGGTGCGAACCTTGGCGAGCGCTCCGCCGTAACGGCCGATAGCGGTGCGCGCTGCGTCGCAAATGAAGACCTCTCGCATGGGTCTCTCTCCTTAAGGCTTTTCCGTTGGTTCCAGGCTATTTACGGGCCGCGCCGGACAGGGTCAAATGGCGCTCCCAAGGCGCCTAGCCGGATGATCAGCAAAGATTCAAATAGCGATTTGCCGAAGCTCCCGCCGACGCTCCACGCCGAGCGCCGCGGGGCCGTCGCCGTACTCACACTCAAGCGCGCCGAGAAGCGTAACGCGCTCAACGACCCGACCGTGCAGGGCATCGAGACTTTCTTTACCGCGTTGCCGGAAGGCATCGGCGCCGTGGTTCTCGCCGGCGAGGGCGAGCATTTCAGCGCCGGGCTCGATCTCTCCGAACTGTCGGAGCGCGATGTGATGGCCGGCATTGCCCACTCACAGTCGTGGCATCGCGCATTCGAACGCATCGAGTTCGGCACCGTGCCGGTGGTGGCGGTGCTGCACGGCGCGGTGGTGGGCGGCGGGCTCGAACTCGCCGCCGCGGCCCATGTGCGCGTGGCCGAGCGCTCGGCGTTCTACGCGCTGCCGGAAGCAAGCCGCGGCATTTTTGTCGGCGGTGGCGGCTCGGTGCGGCTGCCGGCGCTGATCGGCGCGTCGCGGGTGATGGAGATGATGCTCACCGGCCGCACGTTTTCCGCCGAGGAAGGCCAAGCGCTCGGTCTCTCGCATTATCTCGTGGAGAACGGCGAAGGGCTCGCCAAAGGTCTGGAGCTTGCGCAGCGCATCGCCGGCAATGCGCCATTCACCAACTTCGCCGTCATGCAGCTGTTGCCGCGCATTGCCCGCAGCGACCCGGCAACGGGCTTCGCCACCGAAGCACTCGCCGCCGGTATCGCCCAGAGCGACGAGGAAGCCAAGGCGCGGCTGAAGGCGTTTTTGGAAAAGCGCGGCCCCAAAGTGGCGCGGAGCTGAAAGCGAAATGAATCGGGCCGTGGAGGTGAAGGACAAACAAGCGCCGCTGCGGGCGGTGAAGCTCGGCCCGCCCGACGTACTCGTGGAGCGTCGCAAAGACGGCGCCATCATGATGCGCTCACCGCATCCGCTGCCGGACTATCCTAAAAATCTCACCGAGCGGCTGGTGCATTGGGCCAAGGCCGCGCCCGACCGCGTCTTTCTCGCTCAACGCGACGCGAGCGGCGCGTGGCGCACGGTGACCTACGCGCAGACACTCACCACCGTTCGCGCCATCGCCGCCTCACTCCTGCAGCGCGACCTGTCGCCCGAGCGGCCGATTGCGATCTTGTCCGGCAACGACATCGAGCACGCGTTGCTCGGCCTCGCCGCCATGCATGTCGGCATTCCGTACGCGCCGATCTCCGTGCCCTACTCGCTGCTGTCGCAGGACTTCGGCAAACTCCGAACAATCATCGACGTTCTCACGCCCGGCCTGGTGTTCGCCGCAAATGGCGCGGCCTTCGCGCGCGCCATCGCCGCCACGGTGCCAGCCAGCGTCGAGGTCGCCGTGACCGCAAGTCCTTCGCCTGAACGGCGCGCGACGCCGTTTGCCGACTTGTGCAAAGCGCAGCCGGGCGCGGCTGTCGACGCTGCGCACAGCAAGATCGGGCCGGACACGATCGCCAAGATTCTTTTTACCTCCGGTTCGACCGGCAACCCGAAGGGCGTCATCAACACTCAGCGTATGCTCTGCGCCAACCAGTCGATGATCCGCTGCGGCCTCGCCTTCGTTGCCGATGAGCCGCCGGTGCTGGTCGACTGGCCGCCGTGGAATCACACCTTCGGCGGCAACCACGATTTCGGCCTCGTGCTCGACAATGGTGGTTCGTTCTACATCGACGAGGGCAAGCCGCTGCCCGGCGCCATCGAGGCGACGGTGCGCAATCTGCGCGACGTGGCGCCGACGATTCATTTGAACGTGCCCAAGGGCTTCGAGATGCTGCTGCCGTATCTGCGCAGCGACGCCGCATTACGCGAGCGCTTCTTCAGCCGACTCAAGGTTCTGTTCTACGCTGGCGCCTCGCTGGCGCAGCACGTGCGCGACGAATTGCAGGACATCTCCGTCGCGACCACCGGCGAACGCATCATCTTTATTTCCAGCCTCGGCTCGACGGAGACCGCACCGGCGGCGATCGCCTGCACTTGGGAGAGCGAGCACGCGGCCAATATCGGCCTGCCGCTGCCGGGGGTGGAGCTCAAGCTCGTGCCGAACGGCGACAAGCTCGAAGCCCGCTACAAGGGTCCGAACATTACACCCGGCTATTGGCGCGCGCCCGCGCTCACCACCGCCGCCTTCGATGACGAGGGCTATTACAAGATGGGTGACGCGCTCAAGTTCGCGGACCCTGCCAATTTCACCAAGGGCCTGCTGTTCGACGGCCGCATCGCCGAGGATTTCAAACTCGCGACCGGGACCTGGGTCAGTGTAGGACCGCTGCGCGCGGCATTCATCGCCCATTGCGCGCCGCTGGTGCGCGACGTGGTGCTCGCCGGCGCTGAGCGCGACGCGGTCACGGCGTTGGTTATTCCGGACCTCGATGCCTGCCGCCGCCTGGCGCCTGATCTGGCGCCGGACACGCCCGTCTCCCGACTGCTTGGCGATGCGCGCGTGCGCGCGGAGTTTGCGCGGCTGCTTGAAGTCCTGTCGGCGCCGGCGCGCGGCACCTCGAACCGTATCCTGCGCGCCATTTTGCTCGCGCAGCCGCCGTCGCTTGATATCGGCGAGATGACCGACAAAGGTTCGATCAACCAGCGCGCCGTGCTTGCGCATCGGGCTGCTTTGGTAGAAGAGCTTTATGCCGATCCACCCTCCCCCAATGTGATCGTCGCCCGCGCGGCGATGCCCGCCACATAGCCGGTCAATAACTGCCGAAGTAAGCGAGCTGAGACATGGATATTGCAGGACATGCGGCTGTCGTGACAGGCGGCGCATCAGGCCTCGGCGCCGCGACGGCGCGGATGCTCGCCGAAGCCGGCGCCAAGGTGGCGATCTTCGACGTGAACCAGAAGGCCGCTGCCGAAGTGGCAATCGACATCAACGGTATCGCGGTGACGTGTGACGTGACCGACAGCGTCGCCACCGAGAAGGCGTTCGCCAAAGCGGCGGCCGATCACGGCACGGCGCGCATTCTCATCAATTGCGCCGGCGTCGGCCCGGCCAAACGCATCGTCGGCCGCGACGGGCCGATGCCGCTCGACGACTTTGCGCGCGTCATCTCGATCAATCTCGTCGGCACATTCAACGCCATGCGGCTTGCCGCCGCCGCCATGCAATCGGTCTCCCCCATGCAAGATGGCGAGCGCGGCATCATTATCTGCACCGCATCGGTCGCCGCCTATGAGGGGCAGATCGGGCAAGCCGCCTACGCGGCCTCGAAAGGCGGCGTCGTTGGGCTGATTATGCCGGCGGCGCGCGAATTCGCGCAGTTCGGCATTCGCGTCAACGGCATCGCGCCCGGAATTTTCTCGACCCCCATGCTCCACGCACTGCCGGAAGCCGCGCAACAGAGCCTTGCCGCATCGGTGCCGTTTCCCAAGCTGCTCGGTCAGCCTCCCCAATATGCGGCGCTGGTTCGCCACATGATCGAGAACCGCTACCTCAACGGCGAAGTCGTTCGCCTCGACGGCGCGCTGCGGATGGCGCCGCGCTGATGCTCACATTCACGCGGACCACGCGCATCGAATGGGGCGACTGCGATCCCGCGGGCATCATCTTCTATGCGCGCTACTACGACATCTTCGACATTTCGACGACGATGATGCTCGAACGCGCGCTCGGCATGAATAAGATCGCGTATCTCAAGGCTTACGACTTCCTCGGCCACCCGCTGGCGCAAACCCGCGCCCGCTTCTTGCGCCCGACCCGTTTCGGCGATGACGTCGCAATCGAGACCGCGGTAGTCGCCTGCAGCCGTTCGAGTTTCAAGATCGAGCACAAGCTCAGCAAAGCCGGGACGCTTTGCGCCGAGGGTTACGAAACCCGCGTTTGGGTCGTGCGCCATCCCAACGATCCGCGCCGGATGAAGTCGCACCCAATTCCCGCTGAAGTGGTCGCGCGATTGACGCAAAACAGCTCCGCTTCTTCGTCCTGAACCGCAGGGTGACGAACCCGCGGCAACGGTGCTAGAAGCCTGCCAAACCCAAGGAGAGAAAGCCCATGCGCATTGACGCGTACACCCATTTTTTCCCGAAAAAATTCTTCGACAAACTCAACGAAGTCGCCGGCGACTATAAGGATATGGGAAAGCGCATCCGTTCGCTGCCGGCGCTGTTCGATCTCGACGTCCGCAAGAAGATTGTCGACGGCCACAAGGACTATCAGCAGATCCTCTCCTACCCGCAGCCGCCCATCGAGCGCTTCGCCAAGTCGCCCGCCGACATCGACGAATTCTGCAAGATCATCAATGACGGCTTCGCCGAACTGATCGCCAAGGAAAAGGATCACTTCCCTGGCTGGGTCGCCCAAGTGTCGCTGGCCGCGCCCGACGCGGGCGTCGCAGAGGCGGAACGCGCCATCAAGAACGGCGCGCTTGGCGTGCAGATTTACACGAACGTCGCGGGACGCGCGATCGACAACAAAGAGTATCTGCCGTTCTGGAAGAAGATGAACGAGCTCGGCGCGCCGATCTGGATTCATCCCGCGCGTGGCGCCGAGACGCCCGATTATCTGGACGAGAAACGGTCGCTCTACGAAATCTGGTGGACCATCGGCTGGTCCTACGAGACCGCCTGCGCCATGCTGCGGCTGGTCTATTCCAAAATCATGGACACGCATCCGAATCTGAAAATCATCACCCACCATTTCGCCGGCATCGTGCCGATGCTCGAAGGCCGCCTTGGCCCGGGCAATGA
>JASHVC010000316.1 GCA_030039655.1 Xanthobacteraceae bacterium
TTGTACGTTTACGCTGTTCATCCGCGGCGTTGCGGACAGCGTCGAGCTGTTGCTCAATCGTGTGCACGCTGTCGTTGCTCGTCGCCGCGACGATGTCGGCAATTTCCCGGGCGCGGGCGGTTGCCGACTCGAGAGACTCGTCGAGCAGGCCGGAGAACCGTCGCAAACGGTGCTCGAATTCGTCGGTGCGCGCGTCAAGGGTCGTAACCAGCGACTCGATCGTCGCATGCCGAGTGGCTACGGATTCCTCGGTGCGATGGCTGCTCTGCTCCAGAAGCGTCACCGCTTCGGCGAGCGAATGTCCGTGGGCGCTGAATTGCGCGGAGAGGTCGCCAAGATCGTGCAGCACTTTCACGGTCGAAGTGTTGAAAGTGCCAAGATGCTCTTCTACCGCAGCCGTGGCCGCGCCGGTCCGTTTGTCGAGATCGTTCATGGCGGCCACGAACTCGGAAACGCGTGACACCATGGTGTGCTCGATGGCGTTCATGTTCTCGTGAGAGCCGCTGAGCACTTCCTGCAGCAGGATGTTGGCCTCGCGCAGCCGCTCGAACAGGGCTGTGGAATCGGAGCGCAGCATGCTGTGCGTTTCCATCAAGTCGGCCACGGTCGCGGCGGCGGTCTTTTTCGACTCGTCGATGACGGCTCTGGTCGCGCCATGCAGGTCCTCGAGCGTGCGCGCGATGTTCGCCTTGGCGGCGTCGGCGACGCCCTGAGTGCCTTCCTGGAATTGGCCCAGGGTGCGAGTGACGGCCGAGGTTGCGGTCTCGCTTGCGTTATTGATCAGCCGAGCGATCTCTTCGCTGTTGTCCATCATGGATTGAGCGAAGACCAGGCCTTTGGCTTCGATTGCCTTGACGGCTTGGTCGGTGATGCGGGTGACCTCGCCGGCGAACTGCTCGCCCTTGTCGGAAAGGGACGCCAGCAGCTCGTGCGATTTCTCGTCGAGCGTACGCGTCATCTCGCCCACGCGCTGCGATACGGCGGTATGGATGTCATCGGCCCGGCCCACAATGGTGCGGGCGACGTCGACACTCATGCCGGCAAGCATGCGTTCGGCGTCGCTCGCCGAGCGGCCGATCGCCTCGGCGCTGGTGCGCGCCGTCTTGTCCATAAGTTCGGTCGCGGCGGCAGCGGTCTGGCCGATCGTCTCGTGAGCGGATGCGGTGCTGCGATCGATCGCCTCGCTCGCCGATGTAGCCGTCTTGCCGAGCATGTCGCTGGCGGTGGCGGCGGTCCTGCTGATCGCCTCGGTGGCGGTAGCGGTGCTGTTGTTCAAGATTTCACTGGCGGACGCGGCGCTGTTGCCGATCGTGGTGCTGAGCGCGCCGGCGCTGCGGTTGAGCGAGGCGGTGGCCTCGTTGGCACTGCGGTACAAGGCTTCGGTTACGGCCGAGGTGGCCGCCGCGCTCTTGCCGAGCGCCTCGGTGGTGTTGGCGATAAGTTCGGTGAGGGTGCGGTCGGCGTTTGTTGTGTTGGTCTTGATCGAGTCGGAAAGCTCGACAAGGCGGGAGTTGAGCAGGTCGGCAGCGGAGCGACTCTGTACATCCATCTCGCGAATGACGGACTCGGCGCGGCCGATGAGCAACTGCTCCAGGTGTTCGATACGGGTATCAAGCGTGTTGGCGACTTGCTGCGCTCCTTCGCCGAGGGTTCTGTCGGCGCTGGCGATCCTTTCGCTGACCGTGTCGGCGAGTTTCTGACCTTGGCTGTCGATGTGGGCGGCGATTTCGTTGACGCGCCGGTCGACGGCGTTGATTACTTCCTTGCCGCCTTCGGCGAGCGTCTTGGCGATATCCATGACGCGGGTCGAAAGCCCCTCGTTGAGGGTCTGCGTGCGGTTGTCGAGGGTGTCCTGGAAGCTCGCCAAACGTTGGTCGAGCGATGCGGTGACCTCGTTGGTTCTCGCCGTGACGCGATTGTCGAAGCTGTCGATGTAGTTGCGCATCGACTCAGATACGTCCTGGGTTCGTCCACCGAGGCGCTCGATGAGCTCGGCGCCGTAGGTCTTCACCGTGCGGTCGAACTCGCTCAAGTTGCGGGTGATGAGGTCGCCAAGCGCGCTGGCGTCGCGCGAAATCTTCTCGCCGAGCTCCACGCCGGAATGGCTGAACATTTGCTCAAACGCGGAGAGGCGTGTTTCCAGCATTTCCTTCATCGCATCGCTGCGCGAGGCAACGGCGTCGACGAGGTGTTCGGAACTTTCACGCACGGAATCGGCCATGGCCGTACTGCGCGATACCAGGGAGTCGGTGATGCGCGCGCCGGTCTGCTCGAGCTTGTTCGCCACTTCGCCGCCGCGCAGATTGAGGTCGAGGACGAGCGACTCGCCCGAGGCCTTCAGCGTGCTGTTCAGCTCCTCGGCGCTGTTCGCGATCTTTTCGGCGAGCCGCGTCGAGGTCACGATGATGGAATCCGTGATGTCTTGAGATCGGGTCGTGACCAGCTGGCTCAATTCCTGAGTGCGCGCCATCGCCTGGTCAGTGAGTTCCTGGGAGCGTCCGACCATCTGATCGGTCAGCTCCTGGGAGCGTCCGGCCATCATGTCGACGATGGCGAGGGATTTTTCCGAAAAACCTTCGGTGACGCGATCGAGCCGCTGCGTCAGCATGTCTTCGAGGCCTTGGGCGATCTCGGCGAACTCCTCGCCGACATGGTCCGCCTTGAAGCTCAGGCTGGAGGTGAGGCGGTCGCTTGCCGTGGAGATAGCGCGCGTCGTTTCGGCACTTGTGTGCTCCAACCGCTCGAGCAAGCCGCCACCCCGAACGTTCAGCTGCTCGATCATGTTGTCGCCGACCTGGCCGAGCGACAGCGTGATCTGTTCGCCCTTCTCGGCGAGCGTTTGGGTAATCCGCTGGGCGGCGTCCTTGACTTGCTGACCGACCAGATCGCTGATCGTGGTCAGGTCTTGCGTCAGGTCGATGTGGACGTTGTTGATGGCGGAGCGCACCTGGTCAGCCTGGCTAACAAGAGAGTCACGCTGGTTGGCGAGATCCTGGATCAAGCCGCGGATGCGGACTTCGTTGTCGCCGTAGGTGCGGGCAAGCGCCGCGACTTCGTTCTGCACCAGCGTTTCCAGTTCGCTGGCGCGTGCCAGTGCGCGCTCGACGCCGTCGCCCATGGCCGCGACTTCGCGCCGGATCGCCTGGCCGACGCTAACGATGGAGTCTCGCGCAACGGCTTCGGGCTCCGAGAGGCGCATGGCGACGCCCGCCATGGATTGGGTAATCAACCGCAATTCCTGGCTGCGCCAAGCCATATGGGCCACGCCAAAGAAAAAGATGATCGGCAGCAACGAGGCAGCCCCCAGCCCAATCATGACCGCGACCGGCGAGTGGCCGGGAGCCAAGGTGGCGTTGAGTTCCGCCAGGAAAGCCCATGAGAGGGCAAGGCAACCGATCACCCAGGCGGCGGAGAACAACCCCCCGATGAAGTACGGCGTGCGTGCCGGCCGGCGTTGCAGAGCCTGCAAAATTTGCCCAATGGACTGCTGATCGTCGTTGGCGGGCCGTGTCGACGGGGCGGCAAGATCGCGCGTGCCGATAGCCTCGGAGTCGAGAACCATTTCGGCCGCCGGGTTCACCGGCGCCGCAGGGGCCTCGCTGGTCTCCTCCGGAGCTGAAAGCGGCGCGTTCGGCTGCGCCGGCGCAGCTTTTGCCCGCTCCTCCTCAACCCGGATGTTGAGGGCTTCCTGTATCGCTGACAATGCCGCCTCTGTCGGATCGATTGTCTTCTTTGGATTGGTCGCCATGTCGATGGTCGCCTCGCTACGCTAAACCAGGACGGCCCAAGCAAGCTCTAAGGCCGCACCACGAGCGCGTGATTATTACCGTCCTCAATCAGGTGCCGAGGGCTCCCCCGCCCTCACGGCACGCCCCTTCAAAGCATCGTATCGGTCTGGCCCATCAAAGAAAACTAGCCCCGGTAACCTTCCCTTAATCATCGTTAACGGGCGGGTTACCGTAGAGTCACTTAATGTTGGCCAGAGGTCGATTTGGTATTCTGGGACCAACAATGCGGCCAGCGTTTGGCCGTTTGTTAAGAAATTTTTCAGTTTTTGAGGGGTCGGCGGCCGTCTTTGTAAGTGAGTCCCGGAACCGCATCGTTCTCAAACGGCTAGTGAACGCCCGAAGCCAAGATGATGGCCAAGTGAATTATTCACCAGTCCAGGAAAGAACCGTGGCGCGCTCGGGGCAGTGGCTCGGCCTTTTACGTTCCGTTCGCCTCTAGTCCGGCAAAGTTATAAACGATTGCAAAGGCTTAGTGAGCATGAGTTTTGTCATGAGCACGAGCGGCTCGCCCAGACCCGGCGCGGATACCCCGCTGGATATCTTGGATGAGGAACACCTTCGGCGCATGACGCTCGGGGATCGCCGGCTCGAACGGGAAGTTTTGGAGATTTTCGTCCGCCACAGCGCGACGACGCTCGAACTTATCCTGGATTGCATCGCCGATCATGATGCGCCCGCCGTGGCCGTAGCCGCCCACACGATGATCGGTGCCGCCCGCGGCATCGGCGCATGGCGTGTGGCACAGGCTGCTGAGCGGGTCGAGCGCGCCGCCGAGGCTGGGCGCGAGCAGAAATTGGACGAAGCGATCGCGGCGCTTAAGGCCGCGAGCCTTGAGGCCAGCGCGGTGATTGCTGCGCGCTTGGCCGATCGCGAGAGCCGGGCTGCCGACTGCGCCTAAGGGTGATTTCGCCAGCCCGCACTGGCGCTCTGCGGCACGAGCCTATAGAAGAACGGGGCGCCGCCAGCCGGCGTCTTTCCACCCCCCGCCTCCCAAGCCGCAATCAGCGATCGTCATTTGTCATGGTCAAAATCACTTTCATCGACAACGGAGGCACCGCGCGCACTGTCGAGGGAGAGGTCGGCGCGACCGTCATGGAGACGGCGATCAAGCACGGGGTGCCAGGCATCGAAGCCGAATGCGGCGGTGCTTGTGCGTGTTCGACCTGCCACGTTTATATCGAAGAGGCGTGGCGGGAGAAGGTGGGCGAACCCTCGCCCATGGAAGAGGATATGCTTGATTTCGCCTTCGAGGTGCGGCCGAA
>JASHVC010000317.1 GCA_030039655.1 Xanthobacteraceae bacterium
GCTTGGAATCATTCTCATGCGCGGAGTGGCGCTTTGCGAATCGCTGTTCGCGCGCCTTGAGCTGCGGCCGACATGGCGCACCATGGTCGGCGGCTTCTGCGTCGGCATTCTCGCCATGGTGTCGCCTCAGATAATGTCATCCGGCCATGGCGCCTTGCGCATCGCCGGCATGCTCGATCTGTCGTTCGGGTTCATCGCCTTGCTCTTCGTGCTCAAGACGCTGGCGGCGATCGCTTCGCTGGGCTCGGGTTTCCGCGGTGGCATGTTCTTTTCTTCGCTGCTGATCGGAGCGCTCGGCGGCCACCTGCTGGCGGTGGCACTGACCATGACGTTCCCGACTTTCTATTTCGATCCGAACGCGTATGCGGTGATCGGCATGAGTGCGCTTGCGGCCTCGGTGATCGGCGGGCCGCTGACGATGATCTTCATCGCCCTCGAAACCACGAACGACCTGTGGCTGACCACCCTGGTGCTCATCGCCGTGATCATTTCCGCGCAGGTGACGCGCGAAGCCTTCGGCTATTCGTTCGCGACCTGGCGTTTCCATTTGCGCGGCGAGACAATCCGCAGCGCCGCCGACGTCGGCTGGATGCGCGAGCTGACGGTCGGCAAAATGATGCGTGAGGACGTAAAGACGGTGCACGCCTCGACCAACGTTGCGGCCTTCCGCGAGGCGTTCCCACTCGGCTCCGTGGCCTACGTGGTGGCGGTTGATGAGGCCGATCGTTACGTCGGCCTCGTTCATGTCGCAGACACCCATGCGCCAGAAGCGGAGCCCGACAAGTCGATCAAGGATTACGTCCACTACATCGACGAGATGTTGCTGCCCGGCATGGCGGTCAAAGAGGCGGTGCTTGCCTTCGACCGCGCCGAAGCCGAAGCGTTGGCCGTTGTCGATTCCTACATGGACCGGCGCGTCATCGGGCTGTTGACCGAGGCCTACGTGTTGCGGCGTTACTCGGCGGCGCTGGAGCGTCGACGGCAGGAGATGCTCGGCGAGGAGTAGTTGCTCGGCGGGAAGCAGACCTAGCGCCGCACTATCGCGCTGATGTGATCTGACCTCGGCCGGGGTATAACGGCCGCTGCAAAACATAAAAACCGATGGGGAGGCTGCGCTCGTGACATTTTTCAGGTCATGTGTTCTGGGACTCGGCCTCGCGCTGGCAGCATGCGCGGGCGCGCATGCCCAAGAAAAGTATCCGTCGCGCGTGGTCACCATCGTGGTCCCGATCACGCCCGGCACCGCCATGGACATTCAGGCGCGGCTTTATGCCGACGGCCTGTCGAAGCGCGGCTATCAGGTCATCGTCGAAAACAAGCCGGGTGCCGGCACGCTGATTGGCGCTGAGACGGTCGCCAAGGCCTCCCCCGACGGCTACACGATTCTGTTCACCAACTCGGCGCACACGATTCTTGGAACGATGAACAAGAATCTGCCGTTCGATCCGATCGGCGATTTCGCCGGCATCTGTCTTACCGGGCAAGCGCCCGCGATTGTCACGGTGCCTCGATCGTTGGGTGTGCACACGCTCGGCGAATTCACTGCGCTCGCCAAGGCGAAACCCGGCACCATCAACTACGGTTCGGCCGGCATCGGCACTGCGACCCATCTCGCGGGCGCCTATTTCGCCTACAAGACCGATACGCAGCTTGTGCACGTGCCCTACACGGTCACCCAGGGCATCATCACCGATCTGCTCGCCGGGACCATCCAGGCGACATTCTCGCCCGAAGCCTTCACGCAGGCGTTTCTGAAAGACGGACGCCTACTTGGTCTTGCGGTCGGCTCAAATACGCCGATCAGCGATTCAATTCAGATTCCGACGGCCGCTTCTCAAGGCGTGGATTACATTTATTCGACCTGGTACGGATTCCTGGGGCCGGCCAAGACGCCGCCCGCCATTCTCAAGAAGCTTCATGACGATGTTGTCGAGGTGGGTCAGGATCCCGGCCTCCAGGCGAAGATTCGCCTGCAAGGGATCGACGCGGCAAGCATTGGGCTCGCTAATTTTGACGACTATGTGCGCAAGGACATGCAGCGGCTGGCGCCGCTCCTCGCGTCGATCGCCCAATCGAAGCAGTGATGGCAACGGAAACTTTTATTGTGCCCACAGATGAGCAAACCAGCCGCTAACTCCCAAAGCCGACAGCGAGATAATTGCACCCAGTATGGGACCAAAAATCCAAGTCGAAGCGCGCGGCCTCATTGGACCCTCCCCCGGATCGATGTTTCTGATAACCATTACGCGCATTTGAGACGCACTGGTCAAACAGACGCACGCAGTTCGCGGGATGC
The DNA here is from genome assembly GCA_030039655.1 of Xanthobacteraceae bacterium. The sequence continues at coordinate 2,297 of JASHVC010000317.1, forward strand.
CGCCGTCGCTGGCATTAGAACATGATCCGGAAAAAACTCGCCCTGGACGTGCATCCGGGGTAGATGCCGGTTTTCCGAATAGATCATGCTCGAATGAGGAATCAAGACGATGATCCGATTGAAATACGATCGGGTCATGGTCTAGCAGGATTCCCTCGCCCCCTTTCGGCGAAATATCTGTGACTTTGCGGCTAAAATTGGCCCGCTGGAAAGGCCGTCAACAGTTTTACTACGCGATTCTATTCAGCAACTCGGCGTATGTGATTCTCGGAACGACGAACGGAGTTGCCGTTCGATCCGACCGCCGATTTCGCCCGCGTCCGGCTCACGATCGGTAGGGGCGGGTCTAAGACCCGCCCCTAAGTCACGGCCTATGCGCAAGTTGTCCGCGACCGAGGCGCCGGCGTGGCGACGCGGGTTAGGGCCGCAAATAGGCGTAGCCCTGCGACTGCAATTCGGCGAGCCGCACCACGCCGCCCTTCTCGGCGACCGTGAAGCCCGGCAGCAAGTCCTTGAGCGTGACATTCTGCGCCCGCATGGTGTTGATGCACGCGGCCGGCTGCAGTCCGGAGTTTCTCAACTCCTCCAACTTCTTCGCGGCGTCGGGCGTCGCTCCATCGACATGGAACGCCTTCAGGGCCGGGCCATGCACCACGAGCGCAATCGTCACGTGGTCAGGCCCACCCATCCCGATGTAGTGATTTCGAATATTGCCAAACACGAAGTCGACCTTGTCGACGTCGGAGAGGTGATAGACGACTTTGGCGACCTCAGCCCCGGCGGCCGCCGCACGTTCGACCACCAGCGCCGTAATCGGCGGCGTAGCGCACGCAACCTTGAAGGCGCCCGTCAACATATCGCGTCGATTCATGGCTTTCTCCTTTGCGCACAAGACATTTGCATTCAGTCGCCGCTGCCCGGCAAGAGGTTCAAAGGTTGATTCCGGTTCCCGTTCCCTATTTTACCGAAATTTTGGTTCCGAGGCGGTCTGACGGGTTTCGGTGCAGTTTTCGAGGCCGCTCTTGGCAGATACGAGGCCGAGCCGCCCCAATGGACCCCATTTGCCACGACAGGTAAGAATGAGCTGACGAAGTGCCGCCCGGGAGCGCGCCGGTATGGACGAACGGACGAGGGTGGACTGTATCGCCAACGCCAGGGCGCTGGCGCCGGTGATCGCGGCGGCTGCGCCGCGCATCGAGGCCGGCCGCGAGCTTCCCCCCGATCTCGTCGATGCGCTGCATGAGGCCCGGCTGTGGCGCATGCTGCTGCCCCGCGCTTACGGCGGCGACGAGGTTTCGCCGGTCGACTACGTTCAGGCCATCGAGGAGATCGCCAAGGCCGACGCCTCGACCGCGTGGTGCATCGGCCAGACCTCGGTCTGCTCGACCGTATCCAGAAACATGAAGCCGGAAGTCGCCGAGGAAATTTTCAAGAAAAATCCGCGCGGGGTGCTCGCCTGGGGACCGACCAACAGCGCCAAGGCGATTGCGGAAAAGGGCGGCTATCGCGTCAACGGCGTGTGGCCGTTCGCCAGCGGCTCAAAGCACGCCACCTGGCTCGCCGCCCATTGCTTCATCGTCGATCCGGACGGCCAACAACGCCGCGATGCCGATGGCAAGCCGGTGCAGAAGACGCTGTTCGTGCCGCGCGAGCGCGCTACTTGGCAGGACGTGTGGCACGTGATGGGCCTCAAAGGCACCGGCAGCAACACCTACACGCTGACCGACGTCTTGGTGCCTGAGGACTACAGCATCGACTATCACGCGCTCAATTCGGCCGGACGGCGCGAGTACGGGCCGCTCTACGCGTTCTCTATCTATCAGTTGTTTGGTTCAAGCTTTCCGGCCATCGCGCTCGGCATCGCGTGCACTATGCTGGATGATTTCTGCAAGCTCGCTGCGGCCAAGACCCCCATGGGCCAGACCGCAGTAATGCGTGACAATCCGGTGATCCAATCGCAGGTCGGCGTGGCGCAGTCGCAGCTTGCCGCCGCACGCGCGTTTTTCATCGCCGCGTGGGAAGAAATCTGGCAAGCGGCGCAAACGGGCACCGTAACGGTCGACCAGCGGGTGCGGCTGCGCATGGCGTCCAGCAACGCCAGCCACACGGCGCGGCAAATCGCCGAGACCGTGTATTT
>JASHVC010000318.1 GCA_030039655.1 Xanthobacteraceae bacterium
ACGACTGCCGCGTTGACACCGCGCATGATCGATTGAGCGTCGGCTCGTTTGCGAAACGTGTCCCAGAACGGCAGCGTGCCCAGCAGAATTAAAATGCCGGGCAGGAAAATGCCAACCAAACCCAATGCCGCGCCTGGAATTCCGTGTGGAGATGGAGTTACAACGGCGCCGAGGTAAGCTGCGAATGTGAAAAGCGGCCCCGGAACGGCTTGTGCGGCTCCGTAGCCAGCGAGGAACGTGTTGTCGCTCACCCAGCCTGGCGTCACGAATGCTTGACGCAAGAGCGGCAACACAACGTGACCTCCGCCGAAAACCAGTGCACCCGACTGGTAGAAGGCCTCGAACAAGGCTAGGCCGGATGCGGACCACAAGCTTCGCAGTATTGGCAGGCCGCTAAGAAGCAAAAAGAACGCGGACAAAGAGACGATCCCAGCCGTGCGCGAAACCGGCATGGCAACATGGCCCCCGGCCGCTGGTTCCGAGCCTCGACACAGCCACAGTCCGGCGGCACCACCGAGCACGATCGCGCCGATCTGCGCGACCCATGAAGTGCTGAACAGAATAATCAGCGCCGCCAATAGGGCCATGGATGCCCTCTCGCGGTCCGGGCACAAAGTGCGCGCCATGCCCCAAACCGCCTGCGCGACAATTGCCACCGCAACAAGTTTCAGACCATGGAGCAAGCCCGTTCCGACGGCGCCACTGAGCGTGCCCACGCCGTAAGCGAACAGGACGAGCAAGATGGCCGAGGGCAGCGTAAAACCGGTCCACGCGGCGAGACCGCCGACGTAGCCGGCACGCACGAGTCCGATTGAAAAGCCGACTTGGCTGGACGCCGGCCCCGGCAAGAATTGGCACAGCGCCACGAGGTCCACGTAAGCTTGTTCGTCCAGCCACCGCCTGCGGACAACGAATTCCTGCCGAAAATACCCGATGTGAGCGATCGGACCGCCGAAGGAACTCACCCCAAGCTTGAAGAAGGCCCGGAGCACTTCGAGTGCCGAGCCGGCCCGCCTATGGACTGAGGCAGGATCGCTTTTGCTTTCAGCTGAGGCAACTGTCGTGCGATTGGGAATCTCGTTCATCATGCACTACCGAGGGACCAGCAGGAACGAGTGACGATCAATAATTTGTCACACTGATTGCCGTTCCATGCTCAGCATTGTCTGTTTCCACTTTTCGGGATCGCGCTCAATTGGTCTTCCAATAAACGATGAAGCCTGACCGCTTAGCGACTTTATCGTAAAGCGCCTGCGCGATCGCGTTAGTCTCCTGAGTTTGCCAGTAGACACGGGTCGAGCCTGCTTTTCGGGCTCGATCGTACACGGCGTTGATGAGAGCGCGGCCGATGCCGTGGCCCCGCGCCTGTTCGCTCGTAAACAGGTCTTGCAAATAGCAGACCGGTTCGATCATGACCGTATGCCGGTGAAAAAGGTAATGGGCCAGGCCGAGGAGTCGACCGGAACGTTCGGCGACCAGGGCATACACAGGCTCGGAGGCATCAAAAAAACGCATCCAGGTCATGCGTGTTACTTCGGCTGGGACTGCAGCAGGGCCGACGCGTTTGTAGAATACGTTGTAGCCTTCCCAGAGCGTCAGCCACTGATCGAAGTCAGTGGTCGCAACCGCGCGAATGATAATTCCATTGGTCATCGGTCACCCTATGCGGCCCGCAGGTTTCGGGTGGTCGTCGCTGCCACCTTACCATCTAGGTATCGTCAGCATCGCCAAAAGTCTGAGTTGAACCGAAGGTGAAGCATGGCCACCAAGATTTACGGGACAGTAAGCACCGAACAACAAAAGACGATGAGCGGGCTCGAGTTCGTCAAGGGCCTTGCCAGTGGAGCCTTACCCCTCAACACGTTCGCGCAAACCTTAGGCTATGACGTGGTGGAGGCCGAAAGCGGACGCGTCGCTATCACGCTCGATCCAACAGGTGCTCACCTCAATCCATGGGGCACGGTACACGGCGGGCTCACCGCGACCCTTCTCGACAGCTGCATGGGCCTGGCCATCCAATCAGTGCTCGACAAAGGCATCAGCAGCACGACGCTCGAGTTCAAGATTTCGCTCGTCCGAGCCATCACGCTGGAGACCGGTCGGATCCGGGCCGAAGGCAAAGTCCTCAATTGCGGCCGCCGTATTGGCACCGCGGAAGGCCGCCTCACCGACGCCGAAGATCGATTACTCGCTCATGGCACCACGACGTGTCTCATCTTTCCGAGTTAGCGCTGCCGGGGACTGACCTGAAAGGCCTCCTGCTTGCCCGCCCGCGGGGCGTCGCTCCTTTCCGCCGAAGCATAAATCCACGAAATCTGGAATTTCGCCGATTGTTGCCACAGTCTTGCCATGGCGGACACCCAAATACCTTTCAACTGTCGACTGTTGCATCCGTAACCGCATGTAAGCGCGGACAGCAGTCGCGGGCTTCAGTGGCATCTGTAGCGTGCGCGTAAGCGGCGCGGCTTGCTTGAGTGCCCCCTGTCGGGCGGTCGCGCCGCTTTTGGGACGCGCCTCGGTCAGCACTTCCGGCTGCGTCTTAGCAAAGAGAGTTCGGCCCGGTGTGGTGAAAAACCCGCAACCGGCCGGCGAAATTGTGCAGGCAAACGGCGGCGAGCTTGGCGCTCGGCCACCTGCATCACATTGGGTCAATATGCAGAGACACATCACACGTGAAATCGAGGCCGCGGCCGATGCACAATTGGAAGCCGCGACCGATGCCGTGTCCGCAGCCATTCAGTTCGTACGCACGGTTGCTGACGAGCATGGGGCTCAACGCGCCAAGACCGCGCTGCGATTGCCCTTCGGAGCCGAGAGGAAAGCCGCGGTGGTGGACGACGCGGTCAGCTCTGTGGCGGAAAGCGCTGCGGCGGAATATGTGCAGCGAATCGTGTGCGGCGCAGGGCCGCCGGAGCGCCAGCAATTCTCGCTCGGCAGTCATCTTAGCTGGAACGCGGGCCGCGCGCTGCCGCAGTTTCTCTTTGAGGGCAGGCCAATCCTGCTGACCGATCCCGAGCAGGTCGCGCGCTGGGATCGGCTGGCCAAGCAAGAAGCGCAGCATAAGGCGCCAG
>JASHVC010000017.1 GCA_030039655.1 Xanthobacteraceae bacterium
CCTTGGCGAGAGCCGCAGTGGGACGCCGGAAGGCGTGCGCGCTTTGCAAGGCGCGCGCCGCAACGCAAGTTGCGGAGGTTTTCGGACTTTGCGCCTTCTGGCGTTCCGCTTCCTTTTGCTTCAGCGGCGAAGGGAACAAGAGAAAGCCCCGCTCGAACGTTGCGAAAGACCTTTTGAGGGGCGCGTTCTGAAAACTCGCAGTGCGCGAACAGAAATCGCGCTGTGAGAGCGAATGAATATTGCGTGGAAACATGGCTACGACCCAACCCGCACGCAAACGCAAACTCACCGGCCCGGAATTTGCGGCGCGGTTTGATTCCGAGAAGGCGCGGCAGAAACAGCGCTACTGCAACGCCTTCGCGTTGTGGCGGAAATGCGCGCTCAAACGCTGCCGCCGGGAGGCGGCCTGCTCCGGCAATCAGCACGGCTGCCTCAAGCGCGCGCTCGCCACGGTGCCACACCCGACCCAGTGGCAGGCACGGCAGGAGATTTTGAACACGACGCCGCTGAACATCGGCGCGCCGGAACGCGCGGCGAGAAAGTCCATGCCACTCGATTTTTATCGAGAGACGACGGCCATGACCGTCGCCGAATATCTGGCGTTCCGTTTGTAGGCGGCGGTCATTCTGTGCCCGGTGGGGGTGTCTCGCTTGACGAGTCATGGTCGTCAAATGAGTGTGTGCCCATCTGTACGCCCCTTGCGCGGCGAAAATGAAGGCAAGGAGACCTCAATGCTTATCCGCTTCGACTTTGGCTCACTCACACTCGATGCCGAGCTGCTCGACACGCCGACCGCAAAGGCGATCGCGGCGGCGCTGCCGATCAATGGCGCGGCGCTCACCTGGGGCGAGGAGGTCTATTTCGAAATCCCCGTGAAGGTTGCGCGTGAGGGGGACGCGCGCGCCGTGGTAACGCCGGGCGAGATCGCCTATTGGCCCGACGGCCATGCCATCGCTATCGGCTTTGGCCGCACACCGATCTCCCGCGGCGACGAGACGCGGCTGGCGAGCCCATGCAACATCTGGGCAAAAGCGCTTGGCGACGTGAAGACGCTGGCGAAGGTGAAGGGCGGCGCCAAGATCAAGGTGACGGCGGTTTAGCCGCGTCTCGCGCTGGTGGCGCGCCGGCGTCACCTCCGTCGCGTTGCCCCCGGTTCGCGCCTTGGGTCGTCCGGCGCGCCAGCGCGATGAGGAGATCCCAGGCGTTGCGGATGTTGACGAGGAGGAGAATGAGTGAAGCGGCGGCAATCACATCCAGGCTCACGGTGATCCTATGCGTCAGCAGCAGGCACGCCGCCACCACGCCAGCCCCGTATGAGGCGATAGGAACCGCGCCGTACGCGATGCGGTCGGAAAAATCGGCAATGCCGTCGGTCAGGAGACGAACGAAGATGAAGATCGAATAGATCAGGCTGCCGGCGGCGGCGATGAGGATTATGAGCCCAAAGATGAGTGGTGTCAGCGTTGGGATAAGCGCAAGGAGGCTGAGGAACAGAATATTCGAGTAGTGAAAGACAACCGGGCTCAAGTAGGTGCGCGTAGGGCCGGCGCGATCATACGTTAGTACGCTGGCGCCGATCGAGGCGGCGACGAACAGCAACGCCAGCAGTGCTGCCGCTGCGGTGCCGAGGAGTTCGTAGAACTCGTGCCAGCCGTCGAGCATGGCCGTGGGTCCTTTGTCAGATCGTCATTGCGGGCGAAGCGAAGCAATCCAGATACCGCGCCGCGGAACTGGATTGCTTTGTCGGAGCGCTCCTCGCAATGACGCTTCGGGTCTACCCCCGCCCGACGAACGGCATGAGGTTCGCCATAACCGTCATGAACAGCACGTTGGTATCGAGCGGCAGGCTCGCCATGTAGACCACGGCGCGGCCCACGTCTTCTGCCGCCATGCGCGGCTCGATCATCTTGCGGCCGTCGGGCTGCAACACGCCGTCCCCCTGCACCATGCGATCGGTGAGCGGGGTTGCGGCATTGCCGATGTCGATCTGGCCGCAGCAGATTTCGTAGGGACGGCAGTCGAGCGCGGTTTGTTTGGTCAGCCCGGTGACCGCGTGCTTGGTCGCCGTGTAGGCGGCGGCACCGGGGCGCGGCGTGTGCGCGGAGATCGAGCCGTTGTTGATGATGCGGCCGCCACGAGGGTTTTGTGCCTTCATGATCTTGATCGCTTCCTGCGTGCACAGGAACACGCCGGTGAGATTGGTGGCGACCACGGCCTGCCATTTGTCGAGCGGCATGTCCTCGATCGGTGTTGCCGGCGTGCCGATGCCCGCATTGTTGAACAACAGATCGAGCCGGCCGTACCTGTCCTTGGTCTTGGCGAACAGCGCTTTGATCGAAGTGGGGTCGGCCACGTCGGCCGGCACCGTGAGCGCCTCGCCAGGGGTCTGTGCGCCTTCCTTGGCGACCTCCTCGAGCTTGTCCTTGCGCCGGCCGGCGAGCACCACCGCATAACCTTCGCGCATCAGCGCCAGCGTGACCGCCCGCCCAACGCCGGTACCGGCGCCCGTCACCAATGCGATTTTTTTCTGCTCCACGCCTTGCCTCCCTTGTTGTGCGATGATCGTAACTGGGAAAGCGCCCGGTGCAAT
>JASHVC010000319.1 GCA_030039655.1 Xanthobacteraceae bacterium
ACGGGCAACATCTTTTGCGGCCTCAATCTGCTGCGCAAGGCGTCCGACGAGCAGAAGCGCCATTGGCTGCCGAAGCTCATCAAGGGCGAGATCAAGCTCTCGATTTCCATGTCCGAGCCCGACGCCGGTTCCGACATCGGCGCCATGCGCACCAGCGCGGTGCGCGACGGCAATCAGTGGGTGATCAACGGACAGAAAATCTGGGCATCGATGGCGGGCGCCAAGAACAACGTCATCAGTCTTTATGTGAAGACCGACCCGAAGGCGCATTATCGCCAGGGCATGTCGCTCTTCCTTGTCGACAACGATGCGCCGGGTCTGACCTTGCGCAAGCTCGACATGCTCGGCCGCCGCGCCACCGGCACCTACGAACTCATCTTCGACAATGTGCGCGTGCCGCCCGACCGGCTGGTCGGCGGCGAGAACAAGGGCTGGGAGGTGGTGATGTCCGGTTTGCAGGTCGAGCGCGCCGCGTCGTGCGCCGGCAATGTGGGCGCCGCGCAGGGCGTGGTCGATCTCGCTCTGCAGTATGCCAAGGACCGCAAGCAATTTGGCCGCCCCATCGGCACCAATCAGGCCATGGCCCACATGCTCGCCGACATGCAGACCGAAGTCGAAGCGGCGCGCACGCTGATGTGGCGCGCCGCCTGGCTCGTCTCCACCGGCCAGGATGCGCTGCGCGAAATCACCATGGCGAAGCTCTTCACCTCGGAAGTCTACGTGAAGATCGCGAACCAGGGCATGCAGGTGCTCGGCGGCTTCGGGTACTGCGAGGAATTCGACATGTCGCGGCTTTATCGCGACGCCCGCGCCGCCACCATCGCGGCCGGTACGTCGCAGATCCAACGCAACCTCATCGCGAATCTGATGGGGCTGAAGGTGCAGTGAGGCGCACGTCCGCCTGCTAGTGCCGCTTGAAGTATTGCACGGCGCGTTCGTGCTTGTCCGCCTCGGCGCGGGTGTCGAAGGTGCCGAGATTACGGCGCTTGCCGGTCTTCGGATTCACCTTGCGCGAATAGAGCCGGTATTTGCCGGACGGAAGTTTGCGGATCATGGCGAAGTCTCCGCGAAAGGTAGACGTGCATCGAATTAAAGCGCGCCCGCCCGTGTTGTTCCAATACTCCTCAGGATGAGGATAAAGGCTCTTCGAGCGGCTCTTTGCCGGCGGCGTGCATGGCGGCCCGGTAGGCGAACACTATACCGGGCCCGAGCGTGGTGCCCGGCCCGGGATAGGACCCGTGCATGATTGAGGCCATGTCGTTGCCGCAGGCGTAGAGACCGGCGATCGGCCGGCCGGCCTTGTTGAGCACGCGTGCGTTCGCGTCGGTGGACAGGCCGGTGCTGACCGCGATGTCGGCGGGCCAGATTTCCAGGCCGTAATAGGGTGGGGCGGCGAGAGGGCCGATGCAGGGATTCCGCTTGTGCGAGTCGTCGCCGTTGAAGCGGTTCAGTTCGGTCTCGCCTTTGCCGAAATCGGTATCGACGCCGGTGCGCGCAAAGCCGTTGTGGCGCTCGACGGTGCGGCGCAGGCCCGCGGCGTCGACGCTGAGCTGCACCGCGAGGCTCTCCAGCGTATCGCCGCGTTTGAGATATCCCGCATTCAATAAGCGCTGCAGATTCCCGGCGCCCGGATAGACGATGCCGAGCCCGTATTTTTTGATGAACGTCGCGTCGCAGATCAGATAACAGGGGATCGACGGCGCGTGCGCGTTGGCGTCGAACATCGCCTCGACAAAATCGTGATAGGAGACGGCTTCGTTGACGAAGCGCTCGCCGCGCGCGTTCACCGCGATCAGGCCCGGCTTGGCGCGGTCGAGCAGCAGGTGCGGATAAAGGCCCTTGCTGCCGTCCGCGCGTGCGGTGACCGACGCCGGTGTCCACAGCCCGCTGCGGCCATGTTCTTCCGGCGCGATGCGCGCGCCGAGCCGTTGGCCGATGCCGATCCCGTCGCCCTGGTTGAATTCGCTGCTCATGGAGTGCGCGGGAACCGGCCGCGCCATGAAAGTTTCGCGATAGTGTTTGTTATGGCCGTAGCCGCCGGTCGCGAGCACGACGCCGTTTTTGGCGCTGACGTAAATCTCTCCGCCCGCGGCGTTGATCGCCGCGCCGGCGGCGCGTCCGTCGCGGACGTCGACCGCGGCGATCGGCGCGCCAAACAGGATTTCGACGCCGCGCTTGCGCAGGCTGTAGAACAGCCGCGCCGTGAGCGCGTTGCCCATCGTCAGCCGCGTGCCGCGCGGATAGCGGAGCCGGTCGGCGGCGTAACGCGTCAGCAGCTTGGCCGTGTAGCTGAAGTTAGCCAGAGACTTGAAACGCCCGAGCAGGGGCGGGATGTCGGCCTTGCCGATCATCATCCCGCCGAACAGCATGTATTCGGGGATCGGCGGCCTCAGCCGCGTGAAGTCACTGCCGAGCAGGCGGCCGTCGAACGGCTGCGGGATGATCGCGCGGCCGCTGACCGCCGCGCCCTTCATGTTGCTGCGATAATCCGGATGCCGCCCGCACGGCAGGAACTTCACGTCGGTGTTGCGTTCCAGATAATCGATCGCGGCCGGCCCGGTTTTCAGAAACGCCGTGCGCAGTTCGCGGCCCGAGGCGTCGCCGACCAGCGCGTCCAGATACTCCTGCGCCTTCGCCGCGCTGTCGTCGAATCCGGCCTTTTTGCTCTGATGATTGCCGGGAATCCACAACGTGCCAGCCGACGTCGATCCGGTGCCGCCGACCTGATCGGATTTCTCGCAGAGCAATACGCGCAGCCCCTGCAGACTCGCCACCAGCGCCGCCGTCATGCCGGCCGGTCCGGCGCCCGCGACCAGGAGGTCGACCTCGCGTTGTTGTGCCATTGCGTCTGAGCCCGGTGCTGTTCGTGCGTGCACGCTAGGTCAAGGGCGGCGTTCCGCCAACACCCATGCCTCATCCTGAGGTCCGCGCTGAAAGCGCGCCTCGAAGGATGCAGGCCGAGGCGCCGGGGGCTTACCCTTCGAGGCTCGCTGCGCTCGCACCTCAGGGTGAGGAAATAGGCTAAGCTTTGCGATGTTGCAGGGGCTCCGGACCGAAAGATGGGAGCTTTCGCTCTAGGCTGCTTTGCTCTGACAGCTCTGTTCCTGAGGCGACTTCGAAGTGCACCCGATTCCTCATCCTGAGGTGCGCGCTGAAAGCGCGCCTCGAAGGATGCAGGCCGAGGCGCCTCGGCCTCGCCCTTCGAGGCTCGCTTCGCTCGCACCTCAGGGTGAGGAAATGGGCTAAGCTTCGCGTTAGCGCAGGGGCCGAAGATAGAACGATGGGCGCATTCGTCTACATGCTGTGTTGCTCTGATGGTTCCTATTACGTCGGAAGCGCTCGCAACGATGACCTGGGCCCACGCGTCGCGCACCATCAGGCGGGTGTGTATCGAGGGTACACCTACACCCGTCGCCCGGTTCGCCTGGTCTGGTCCGATTACTTCGACCGAATCACTGATGCAATTGCGGCGGAGCGAAAAATCAAAGGGTGGAGTCGCGCTAAGAAGGAAGCGCTGATCAAAGGCGATTGGACCGAGATCAAGCACTTGGCTCAACGGCGAGCCGGAAAATCAAAGCCATCTTCCTGAGAATCGTGCCACTTCATTCCTCATCCTGAGGTGGCCGCGAAGCGGCCCTCGAAGGATGCAGGCCGAGGCGCCGGGGCCTCGCCCTTCGAGGCTCGCTTCGCTCGCACCTCAGGGTGAGGGAATGACGTTGCCAAATCCCGCACGCGTCAGCCGCACGATGGCCTGATCCAGCGCGGCGAGAAAGGCCGAGCGGTCGCGCGGCGCGAACGGCTTTGGGCCGCTGGTGATTTCGCCGGCCGAGCGCAGCGAATCCATCAGGTTGCGCGTCGCCAACACGTGACCGATCGAATCGTCGGTGAAGCGCCGGCCGTTCGGCGCGATGACTTCCGCGCCGGCCTTCACACAGCGGCTGGCCAGCGGCACGTCGGCCGTGATGACGATGTCGCCGCGCTTGGCGCGCTCGGCGATCCAGTCGTCCGCCTCGTCCATGCCCGAGCCGACGACCACGCGCTCGACAAACTCATCGCGCGGCACCGCGATCGGGCTGTTGCTGACGACAAAGACCTTCAGCGCCGCGCCCTTGCGCGCATGGCGCTCGGCGACGCGATAAACCTCCTGCTTCACCGGGCAGGCGTCAGCGTCGATGTAAAT
>JASHVC010000320.1 GCA_030039655.1 Xanthobacteraceae bacterium
GATGCACAGGTACTCGCGGGCATAGCCCTCGCGGACAAAGCCGGTCTTCTCCAACAGGCGGATGGAGCCGGCGTTGGTCGGGATGCAGGCCGCTTCGAGGCGGTGCAACCGCAGCGTGGCAAAGGCGAAGGGAATGACCGCCCGGACCCCGGCCGTCATGTAGCCGCGCCGGACGTGTGGCAAACCCATCCAGTAGCCTAGACTGGCGGCTTGGGCGACGCCACGGCGGATATTCGCGAGGGTCAGTCCGCCCACCAACGCGCCGTCAGTGTTGCGAACGATCAGGAACGCGTAGCCCTGGTCAGTTCGTAGATCCTCCGCATAGCGCCTGATCCGGCGCCGGAACGAACTGCGGGTGAGATCGTCGGCCGGCCAGGTCGGTTCCCAGGGCGTGAGAAACGCGCGGCTTGCCTCGCGCAACGCCGCCCACTCGTTGTAGTCGGTCATCTGCGGCGTCCGCAGCGTCACGCCCTCGCCGGCGATCGAGGCCAGCGGCTCGGAGAAATTGATGGTGCGGAAAAACGCCATTGGGACTATCGGCGCCTAGGCTTCAGCGCGTCATGCAGCACGGCGTGTGAGACTTTCGGCAATCGCAGCAGCGCTTGCAAGCCCTGAGCCGAGGCCAAGCACCGCGGTTGCTTGTTTCCCGGCTGTGAGCAGCCCGCGTCCCGCGGCGCGGGCGCTCTCGGCGGTCACCGAATCAATCTTCGTCACCAGTTCGTCGACCGGAATAGGCCGACCTTGGGTGATCATCTGCCGCGCGAGTTGCCCGATGCGCTCGCCGGAACCTTCCAGCGCCATCAGCAGCCCGGCTTTCATCTGCGCCTTGGCGCGTGCGATCTCACGCTCTGAAAGGGTTTCCACTGTGTTGGCGATCTCCTCAACAATGAGACGCATGAGCTCGGAACTATCGGCCGCATCAGTGGCGGCGTAGAGGCCGAACATGCCGACGTCAGAATACGGCATGTGGAAGGAATAGATGGAGTAACACAGCCCGCGCTTTTCGCGGGCCTCCTGGAACAGCCGCGACGACATTCCGCCGCCAAGCACATTGGTGAAGGCCTGCAGCGAATAAAGCGCCGGATCCTTCAACGGCACGCCGGGCAGCGCCAGCGCAATGTGCACTTGTTCGAGCTCGCGCTCCTCAACGTGGGTGCCGCCGCCAAAGGTCGCGGGCTCGGGCAGCGGACTTGCGGCACCATTGAAGCTCGAAAAATGCCGTTCCACCTCGGCGACCACGGCCTGATGGTCGACGGCACCAGCCGCAGCCACGACCATCTCCGGGCCCCGGTAATTCCTTGTCAGATACTCGCGCAGCTTCGCCGCGTCGAACGATCGAACCGTCTTTGGGGTGCCGAGAATGGAGCGGCCGAGCGCCTGATCCGGAAAAGCGACGGACTGCAGGTTTTCGAAAATCAGATCGTCCGGAGCGTCGGCGACCGCGCCGATCTCCTGCACGATGACGCTCTGCTCACGGGCAAGCTCCTCGCGGTCAAAGGCCGGCTCGGACAGAATGTCGGAGAGCACATCGAGCGCAAGCGGCACATCGGCTTTCAGCACCCGCGCGTAGTACGCCGTGGTCTCGGCGCCGGTCGCGGCGTTGAGATCGCCGCCGACGGCCTCAATCTCCTCGGCGATCTGGCGCGCGGTACGGCGCCTTGTGCCCTTGAACGCCATGTGCTCGAGCAAATGCGAGATGCCGTTTTCGTCGCGGCGCTCATCGCGGCTGCCGGCATTGACCCACACGCCCAACGAGGCGGTCTCCAGATGCGGCATCGTATCGGTCACCACGTTGATGCCCGATTTCAAGGTCGTCACCGCAACGCTCATGCTGCCGCTCCTTCTTGCGCGGCACGGCTCGTCGACAAAACGAAACGCTCAACCGCTGACTGGTCCGCTGGCAGCACGGTGACGCGCTCCTCGCGGGTATCGAGATCGGATAACCATTCGGGCAGGGCCGGCCGTGCGCCGCACGCCGCCTCAACCGCATCGGGAAATTTGGCCGCGTGCGCCGTCGACAAAACCACCATTGGCACAGCCGAATCGCGCACCTCCTTCTCGGCGACCGCGAGGCCCACCGCCGTGTGTGGATCGATGAAGTTGCCGGTTTCGCGCTTTACCGCGCGGATCGTCGCCGCGACCTCCTCCTCGTCGGCGCGGTCGGCGGCGAACAAGGCGCGAATCTGCGACAGCGCCCGCGCCGATAGCGTGAACTTCCGCGACTGAGCCAGCGAGCCCATAAGCGCCCGTATGGCGTTGCCGTCGCGGTTGTAGGCGTCGAACAACAAGCGCTCGAAATTCGACGAAACCTGAATGTCCATGGACGGCGAAGTGGTGGGTACTACGGGACGCAGTTCGTAGGTGCCGGTCGCCAACGTTCGCACTAGGATGTCGTTGACGTTGGTGGCAATCATCAATCGGTCGATGGGCAAGCCCATGCGCAGCGCCACGTAACCCGCATAGACGTCGCCGAAGTTGCCGGTCGGCACCGTGAAAGCAACCTTGCGGTAAGGCGCACCGAGCGCTACGGCGGCGGTGAAGTAATAAACGGCCTGCACCACAATCCGCGCCCAATTGATGGAGTTGACGGCGGAGAGGCGTACTCGCTCGCGAAAGTCGCCGTGGTTGAACATAGCCTTCACGAGCGCCTGGCAATCATCGAACGTGCCCTCGATAGCGACCGCTTTGACATTGACGGCATCTACAGTCGTCATCATCCGCCGTTGCACGTCGGAAATGCGCCCCCGCGGAAAAAGCACGATGAGGTCGACTTGGTCACGCTCGCGGAATGCTTCGACGGCGGCGCCTCCCGTATCTCCCGACGTCGCCACCACGATGGTGCGCCGCTCGTTGCGCGCGGACAAAACGTAATCCATCAGCCGCGCCAAGAGCTGCATCGCAACGTCTTTGAACGCCAGCGTCGGCCCGTGAAAAAGTTCTAACGCGAAGGTATTGACGTTGAGCTGCGTCAGCGGCGCGACTGCGGGATGACGAAAGTTGCCGTAGGCCTCGCGCACCATGCGCGCGAGATCGGCTTCTCTGATTGAATCATCGACAAACCGCCGGATCACCTCCACGGCGACTTCCACATAGGGACGGCCGGCGAACGACAGGACGGTCCGTGGCTCGATCCGCGGCCAGGCCTGCGGCACGTATAGACCGCCGTCGCGGGCCAAACCCGCGAGCATCACCTCGGCAAAGCCAGGCGACTTGGCTTCGCCTCTCGTGGAAACGTGACGCACCGGCGGCTTCCGCACGCGCCGATGCGAGCATCGGCGCCCCTGTCAAGCTATTGATCTACCTTCATTAATTCTGGACGACAAGAAAGCCGACCAGTGGCAGCGACTGACACACTAATAGAAAAGCCGATGCCTTCACAAGGAACGTGAAACGCCTTGCCGTGGCGGCAATACCGAAGCACCGAGGGGCTTTTGCCGGGCCGATCCGAACGCCCAAGTGCCGAAACTCACCGCTAAAGCGATGGCAAGACCATACCACGTTAGCGCGTATTGCAGATGGTTGTCGGGCAATTCCACAACCAGCTTTCCTGGCTGGGGTAATCCTCCCGGCGGCGCGGGGCTCTCCTGCTCGACATAGAACGGCGCCACCGGCCCAAGACCCTTGGCGGTGGCGATGGCCTGCGGGTCGCGGGAGAACCACAAATTGTGCGCCGGTTCGTCGCTCGGCGTGAACCAATGGCGGGCGTCGGGCCAGCGCATCGCGCCTACAATCTGCAGCGGGCCCGATATCTCGCCTTCAGGGCGGGATTTCGGATCTTGCCGGCTTTCCGGGACGAAGCCGCGATTGACCATCACGACACTGCCGTCGGCGAGCCGCGCCGGCGTGAAAATCCAGAAACCAGGGCTCGACACATCCGGACGAAAGGCTGAAGGCGCAGCAAACACCAGCGCCTCTTTGCTGTTGTCGAATGTGACGGTGAGCGTCGCGCGGTGATATTCGTAATTTTGCTGATCAAGACTTGGCCACGCGGCGCGTGGCGGCAACGCGGCCGCCGGCGCGGCGAGCTGCGCGTTCAGCGTCGCGATCAAGCCTTCCTTCCAGACCTTGCGCTGCAGCTGCCAGGTTCCAAGACTGATGAGAACTGCAAATGCCAACAGGGCCGGAACCAACAAACCGATCCACGATCGCTGCCTTCTTGCGCGCGCGCTCATGGCGTGCCGGTCCCGCGGAAACGTCCCTCCTCGGCCTTATGATAGTACTGCAGCGCAA
Source organism: Xanthobacteraceae bacterium (assembly GCA_030039655.1). Next base: position 4,231 of record JASHVC010000320.1, read on the forward strand.
TCATCAGTCCCTTCATCGGTCGTAACGGTCCGAGTGTGACGATAAAAATCAACGGCAACCACAGCGCCGCGTGCACCCAGTACGGTGGGCGATACAAAATCTCCGTGACCAGCGCCGCTCCGACCACGATAAAGCCGGCGAAGAACATGATGAAGACGGCGGGACCGTCACCCGCATCGGCGAACCCGTAATCAAGTCCGCAGACATCGCAACGCGGGCGTAATGTCAGAAATCCCTGGAACAGCTTTCCGTTGCCGCAACGTGGGCAAGCGCACAGCAAGCCGGCGCGGATCGATCCGGAAAGCGTCTTGATGGTCTCGTGCGTCGTTCCTTGGCTCATGCGATTTCCACCACCCCACGACGCGGCACAAAACGCCGAGGTTCGAGCGGCCACAGCCCGCTAAGTCATCGGGCCGTTGATCCCTCGCTTCGTCGCACCCCAGGATGACGAAATTCGGACGTCCTAGCCGACCGCCAGTCCCCTGCCCCACACATAGATGCAGGCAAACAGGAACAGCCACACCACGTCGACGAAATGCCAGTACCAGGCGGCGAACTCGAAGCCGAGGTGCTGCGTCGGCGTGAATTGGCCGGCCAGAGCACGGAACAGGCAGACGATCAGGAAGATCGAGCCGATGATCACGTGCGCGCCGTGAAATCCCGTCGCCATGAAGAACGTGGCGCCGTAAATGTTGCCCGAGTAATGAAACGCCGCGTGCCCGTACTCCCAGGCCTGCACGCACGTGAACGTAAGCCCCAGCGCGATGGTGCAGACGAGGCCCTGGATCAAACCCTTGCGGTCATTCTCCAGCAGCGAATGATGCGCCCAGGTCACCGTTGTACCCGAGGTGAGCAAGATCAGCGTGTTGAGTAGCGGGAAATGCCAGGGATCGAATGTCTCGATGCCATGGGGCGGCCACGTCCCAGGGGTCGGGCAACCCTGGCTGACCGAGCTGCCGAATCCGCATCCGAGCATGACGTCGCGGGTGTAATCCTGCACGTCGGCGGGGAAGAGCGCCGTGTTGAAATAAGCCCAGAACCAGGCGACGAAGAACATCACCTCGGAGGCGATGAAAAGGATCATACCGTAGCGGTGCGATATCTGGACGACGCGGGTGTGATCGCCTTCGACCTCCGCTTCATGGATGACGTCGCGCCACCAGCCGATCATGGTGTAGGCCACGCCGATCAGGCCAACACCGAGAATAAGCGAAGCGTACGGCACCGAATTGTGCATCCACAGGATAAGACCAAGCGCGGTGATGAAGGCGCCGGTGGCGCCGATCGCTGGCCACGGACTGGGATTCACCAGATGATAGTCGTGGTGCGGCTTGGCATGCGCGGCGTCGGCCATCGTCATCGTCTCCAGTTCATCTCTCAGATACGGCCCGATTTATCCTGAGCCGCGCTTTGGGTCACCGGTGGTTCCGGCTCACGGACCGGATAAAAGGTGTAGGACAGTGTGATGGTGCTCATACCATCGAGCTCGGAATCCTTGACGAGCTTGGAATCGACGTAGAACACCACCGCCATGTCGCGCGTTTCACCCGGCTGCATGGTCTGCTGGGTGAAGCAGAAGCAGTTGATTTTCTCGAAATAGACACCCACGGTCGGCGGACTTACATTGTAAGCGGCCTGTCCGACGGTGACACGGGCAGCTTCGTTGGTGACCTTGTAGTAGACGGTCACCACCTGTCCGAGCTTTACTTCGACGGTGTTCTTTTCAGGTTCGAAACGCCACGGCAGCCCAGCGGCCACGTTCGAATCGAAACGCACGGTCATAGTACGTGCCGATTGCTGCATCGGGAGCGATTTCGCCACCTGCGTGGTGCCGCCGAAGCCCGTGGTGCGGCAGAACCACGAATAAAGCGGCACCGCGGCAAACGACACGCCGACCATCACCGCAACAAAACCACCACACAGGAAGGCGACGAGGAGGTCGCGGCTTCTTGTCCGCTGCGGTATTTGTTGTTTAATCGGTTCGCGCATGATCGCTGGTTCGCCGGATACGCTACATCGGTCGGGTTTGCACGTTGGCGCCCAACCGAACGAGAGTTACCACGAAAATCAAGATAACAAAGGCGGCGAGCGCCAGCGCGATCGCGATCGAACGCGCGCGGCGCGCCCGGAGCTGCTGCTCCGTGAGCCTGATGCCGGTCTCCACTTCGGTACCGGGTTTGTCGACGTCGTTCATAAGCTCGCTCACTACCGCCATGCCGCAGCGTGGCCTAAGAGCCCTCCCGACATCCGGTCGACCAACAGCATGGCAAACAGCGCAAACAGATAGAGGATCGAGAAACCAAACAGCTGCTTGCTGGCCGTATGCCCACTTTGCTCTCTCCACACACGCAGCGCCAAGGCGATCATACAGGTGCCGAGCGTCAACGCGGCGACCCCATACGCCGATCCCGCGTAGCCGAGCAGCCAAGGCGCGACACCAAGGGGCGACAGGATCAATGTGTAGAGCAAAATCTGGCGGCGCGTTTCCTGCTCGCCGGCCACCACCGGCAGCATAGGGATGCCGGCACGCACGTAATCCTCGACGCGATAGAGCGACAGCGCCCAGAAGTGCGGCGGTGTCCAAAAGAAAATAATGAGGAACAGCAGGGTAGGTTCAAGTGCGAGTGTCCCCGACGCTGCCGCCCAGCCGATCATCGGCGGCAGTGCTCCTGCGGCACCGCCGATAACGATGTTCTGCGGGGTCGCGCGCTTCAGCCAGATCGTATAGATCGCCACATAAAAGAAGATCGTGAAGGCGAGCAGCGCCGCAGCCAACACATTCACCAGCAGCCCCAGCGTCACGACCGAGAAGACCGCCAGCGTGAAGCCGAAACCCGCCGCCTCGCCGGGCGCAACGCGACCGCGCGGTATCGGCCGGCCCGCCGTGCGCCCCATGCGCGCATCGATATCGGCATCGTACCACATATTGAGTGCACCAGCGGCGCCGGCGCCGACGGTGATGCACACCAGCGCCGCAACCGCGATGACCGGATGGATGTGGCCCGGCGCGATCAGGAGCCCAACCAGCGCCGTGAACACCACGAGCGACATCACCCGCGGCTTCATCAGCTGTATGTAATCGCCAACGCCCGCTATCGAGGGCGCGGCGCGCGTAAGTGTAACGCTCATCGGATCAGCGGCAACGTCTCATACTGGTGGAAGGGCGGCGGTGACGGCAGTGTCCATTCCAACGTGGTCGCACCTGGACCCCACGGATTGGCTCCCGCGTGCTCCTTGCGCATGAAAGCCAGAGCCATGCCGTAGAAAAACACGAGAATGCCGAATCCGGAGATGTACGAGCCGATCGAGGATACGAAGTTCCAACCGGCGAACGCATCGGGATAATCGACATAGCGGCGCGGCATGCCGGCAAGGCCGAGGAAGTGCTGCGGGAAGAACACGATGTTGACGCCAATGAAGGTGAGCCAGAAGTGCAGCTTGCCGATCGGCTCGCTGTACATGTAGCCGGTCATCTTCGGGAACCAGTAGTACCAGCCGCCGAAGATGGCGAATACGGCACCGAGCGACAGCACGTAGTGGAAGTGTGCGACCACGTAGTAGGTGCCGTGCAGCTCGCGGTCGACGCCGGCATTGGCCAACACCACGCCGGTGACGCCGCCGATGGTGAACAAGAAGATGAATCCAATCGCCCACAGCATGGGGGTCTTGAACTCGATCGAGCCGCCCCACATCGTGGCGATCCAGGAAAAGATCTTCACGCCGGTGGGCACCGCGATCACCATGGTGGCCGCGATGAAGTAGGCCTGCACAGTGGCCGACATGCCGACGTTGTACATGTGATGGGCCCAGACGACGAACCCGATGCCGCCGATCGCCACCATCGCGTAGGCCATGCCCAGATAGCCGAAGACCGGCTTGCGCGAGAACGTCGCCACGATCTGGCTGATCATGCCGAAGCCGGGCAGGATCAGGATGTAAACCTCAGGATGACCGAAGAACCAGAACAAGTGCTGGAACAGCAGCGGATCGCCGCCACCCTGTGGATCGAAGAAAGTGGTGCCGAAATTCCGATCGGTCAGCAGCATGGTGATGGCGCCGGCAAGCACCGGCAGCGCCAACAGCAGCAGGAACACAGTCACCAGGATCGACCACACGAACAACGGCATCTTGTGCATGGTCATGCCAGGG
>JASHVC010000321.1 GCA_030039655.1 Xanthobacteraceae bacterium
ATAGCTCTGGTCGCGCTCGGTCTCGCGCGCGCGATAGAGCGCACGCCCGCCTCCGGGCAGCGCCCGCGAGGCGACGTAATGGCCGGTCGCCAGAAATTTGGCGCCGAGCTCGCGCGCGGTTTCCAGAAGGTCGCGGAACTTGATCGACTGATTGCACTCCACGCACGGCACCGGCGTCTCGCCCAGGAGGTAGCTCTGGGCGAAACGGTCGATCACCGCTTCCTTGAAGCGGCTCTCGTAATCGAGCACGTAGTGGGGAATGCCGATGCGTGCCGCCACCGCGCGGGCGTCGTGGATGTCGCGGCCTGCGCAACAGGCGCCCTTGCGGTGCGTCGCCGCCCCATGGTCGTAGAGCTGCAGCGTAATGCCGACCACATCGTAGCCGGCGTCGGCCAGCAGCGCGGCGGTGACCGACGAATCAACACCTCCCGACATGGCGACGACGACGCGCGTGTCGCATGGCCGTCCCTCAATGTCGAAACTGTCGTGCATCCGAGTCCTACGGCGAACTCCCGACCCGGCAGCCCTTGCCTGGTCCGTGCGCCAAATTCGTTCGCAAATCCTTGGCCGAGTCCTTGGCCAAACCCGCACGGGCAAGCCGTCGAGGGTACTATAAGTGCCGCACGGATGCTTCGCCATGGCAGCCGCAGTGATTCTCGATCCAATCGCCCGCCGGGACCGGAGTATCCGTTCCCTCAGTGATGACCCCGGCGCTGGGAATTTGCGTAACGGAAATCAGAGGTTCTGCGGCGAATTCGTGGCGCAAATCCCGCCAATCCGAGCTTAGGCTTAGCCAAATTTTAAGCCGCCGTGCGTAACGTGCGACCCGTCGCCTTGTCGAGTTCGTGAGAGTGGCTATGACCGAACCCCATCGCCCGAGGGTCAAGTACGTGATCGGGCCGGACGGTTCTCCCCTGACGATTGCGGATTTGCCGGCGCCAGGGACGAAACGCTGGGTCATCCGCCGCAAGGCGGAAGTTGTGGCGGCAGTCCGTGGCGGCCTGCTTTCGCTTGAAGAGGCGTGTAGCCGCTACACGCTGACCGTCGAGGAATTTCTGTCCTGGCAATACTCGATCGACCAGCATGGCCTCGCAGGCCTGCGCACGACGCGCATTCAGCAATACCGGCAGTAGCCGCCCCAAACCGCATGACTGATTCGCCGCTGCGGCGCCTTGCGCGGCGCGGTTGATTCGCATCTCATTTTTTCATCAGCATCAATCTTTTCACCGGCATTAATCAGGCGCTAACCATCCGGCGGGCAAATCCTGCCCTCGGCATGGCTTCATTCCTGGGAATGAGGCACGCCAAAGAGGGGATGGGACCATGAAGGTTTTGATCGTCGGCTCGCTCGGCGGCCAGCTCACCGCCGCCGCCAAGCTTGCGTTGCACAAGGGTGCCACCGTCGCGCATGCGGCAGGCATTGACGAAGTACTCGCTGCTTTGCACACGGGCCAAGGCGCCGACCTGCTGATCGTCGACATTGCGGTCGACATCGGAGAACTCGTTCGCAGACTCGAAGCCGAGCGGATCCACGCTCCGATTGTCGCTTGCGGCACCGCTACCGAAGCGCACGCGGCCGCCCATGCCATCCGCGACGGCGCCAAGGGATACGTCCCCCTGCCTGCCGACTCCGAAAGGATCGCCGCCGTGCTCTCGACAATCGCGGACGGTACACGCGCTGCGATCCACTGGGACGACGCGACAGCGGGCGTAATCGCGCTCGCACGACAAGTCGCGTCCGGCGACGCCACGGTCGCCCACTTGCCGCGCGCCCCTGAGCCCGTGTGCCGTGCGCTTGTTGGACGCACCGTATCCGAGGTCGAGCGCGACCTTATTCTGGAGACGCTCAAACATTGCCTCGGCAATCGTACGCACGCCGCGAACCTGTTGGGCATCTCGATCAGGACGCTGCGCAACAAGCTCAACGAATACACTGCCGCCGGCCTGCCGGTGCCGCCGCCCGGTGGCACCGCCAGCGGCGAATCGCGCAAAGCGGCTTAGACCGGATCGCTCAACGTCCGCTCGTCCCCGCGAAAGCGGGGACCCAGTTTCTGGATTCCCGCTTACGCGGGAATGAGCGGATTTCAGAACGGATGCTGAGAATACGTTAGGGCGGGCGTTGGCCGCGCCTACTTTGTGGCATCTCCGCCATCCACCATGATGGTCTCAACTTCGCCGGCGCCGTTCTTGCGGCGGAAGGCGGCAGCCTTGTTGTATTCGTCCGATTGAAAGCAAGCGACGCCCTGCTCGAAGCTTGGAAATTCAATCACCACGAAACGATGAAATTTCTGCGGGCCTTCCATGATCTGGAAACGCCCGCCACGTGCGAGAACTTTTCCACCATGCTTGGCGATGATGGCCGGCACCAGATCCGTATATTTCCTGTACTCGACCGAATCGTTGATTTTCGAGCGCGCGACCCAATAGGCTGGCATGAATGTTCCCCAGATTAAATTCTTTTGTTGTCATCATCCGCGAAAGCGGATGATCCAGTAACCACGGCATTTACTGGATGCTCCGCCTTCGCGGAGCATGACAAGTTTAGGAATTGTCGCTGCTGGTATACACGTCCCGCCGCGCCGCACAACGGCAGCGGCCAACCTTACGACTCGGCGAACAGCCCGCGCAGCATCGTTGCAGCGCCGGAGCGTTTCGGCGGCGGCGGCTTCGCGGTTCCCGATATGCGCCGGGCTATTAAGCCCACGAACTTCTCCTTCTCCATCGGCTTGGCAAACAAATAGCCTTGGCCGATGTCACAGCCGATGCCCTGCAGCTTGTGGCTCTCGTGGCTCTTTTCGATGCCTTCCGCCACCGTTTTGAGATCGAAGCGCTTTGCCAGCTCGACGATGGTCTCGCACAAGCCGGCATTCACCTTGTCGACGTGGCAATCGGTGACGTAGCTGCGATCGATCTTGAGCTCGCTGAACGGCAATTGGCGCAACCGCGCCAAGGAGGAATAGCCGGCGCCGAAATCGTCCAGCGCAAGCGAACAGTGCAGTGCGCGCAGTTCGTCGGCGACTTCTTGTGCGATCTTCAGATCGCGCATCACCTCGTTCTCGGTGACTTCAAAAATTAGGCCGGGCCAACTGGCCGCTGCGGGGCGTTCCTCGCGCAACATGCGCGCGATCGGCAGCTTGACGAACGCCGACGCCGGCACATTGACCGAAAGCTTCAGCGTGGCGCCGTGCTCGGCGCATTCCTCAAAGTCGCGCATTGCGGTGAGGATCACGCGCTCGGTCAGGGCGAGCATCTCGTCCTCGGCGGCTCCGGGCAGGAAGGCCGCAGGAGGAAGCAGGCTGCCGTCCGGACGGCGCGCGCGCGCGAGTGCTTCCGCGCCGACGAGGCGCTTTTGCCGCAAATCAATCTTGGGCTGGTACCACTGCTCGAACCAGTTCTGCCGCAGTATATGCCCGAGAGTTACCTTGCCATCGCTCGGCTCCGGCTCGACTGGTTTCGAACCAAAGAGATTTTGCAGAGATTGCAGCATGGTTATCCGTCAGCAACGCCGCCCTCGCCCGGCGTTTCATCTATTATGGGCAATTATGGCAGAGCAGAAAGGACAGCGCCGTTAATACGCGGCCCTCAGTGTGCAACGTCGTTTGCAAAACGTAATGACATTCCAAATAAATCTAATTTTTTGCAGTTCGTCTTGCCCGTTTTTCCCGCCCAAACCGTGAATCCGGGAGCAGTCCAACCCCGGCTTTAAGTGGGAATGTGATATGGGGCGTCGGTTTAGCGAGCGTGGCGGGTGGGAAGCACTTCATTCCGCAGCGCGGCGTGCCGCCACGATCTGGTCGGCGGTGCGACCGGTCAGTTCGGCCATGTGGTCAAACTTGAAGGTGAAAGTGCCGGCACCTGCCGTGGCCGAGCGGACCTCGACGATGAGATCGCCGATTTCGGCCTCCGGCATTTTGGCGCGAACCACGTCCCAGCCTTCCCAGCCTTCTCGGGTGTCGAAACCGAGAATCTGGCCGCGCCGGCCCGACATCAGCGCATTGATCTTCGCTGTCGCCTCATTGGGGCAAACGATCTCGACCAGATCGATCGGCTCGAGCAGCACCGGCTGGCATTGCGGCAGGCCTTCGGCAATGCCGATGCGCCCGGCGGTGCGAAATGCCATGTCGGAGGAGTCCACCGTGTGGTACGAGCCGTCGATCAGCGACACGTGGAGGTCGACTACCGGGAAGCCGAGCGGGCCATGCTTCAACGCGTCGATCACGCCTTCCTCGACCGAGGGGATGTAGTTGCGCGGCACCACGCCGCCGGTGATTTTTTCCTCAAAGGTGAAGCCAGAACCGCGCGGCATCGGCTTGATATCGAGCACCACGTCGCCGTACTGGCCATGGCCGCCCGACTGCTTCTTGTGCCGACCGCGCTGCACGATGGCTTTGCGGATGGTCTCGCGATAGCCGACGCTCGGTGGATGCCGATCGATGGCGACGCCGTAGCGGTCGCTCAACCGCTCGGTGGCGACGCGCAAATGCATCTCGCCCTGGCCCCAGAGCACAACCTCATGCGTCTCCGGATTATGCACGATGGTGATCGAGGGATCCTCCTCCGCGAGCTTGGTCAGCGCCTGACCGAGCTTCACGTCGTCCTTGCGCTCTTTGGCCGAAATGGCGATGGCAAGCACAGGCGCATACGGCACTGCTTTGGCGATCGGTGGATGCGGCTGCTTGCCGGCGGTGAGCGTGTCACCTGTCTTGGCTTTGTCGAGTTTGGCAAACGCCACAGTCTCACCGACCATGGCGGGGCCGCGTTTCTCTGTTGACTGTCCGACAAGCTTGAAGACGCCGGCGACGCGGCCGACCTCATCGTCGGCAGACAGCAAGGTCGTGCCATCCCCGATCTGACCCGCGAGCACCCGCGCCACCGACATTTTCCCGCCGTGGGTGGTGTTCAGCGTTTTCAGCACATAAGCAACCGCTTCGCTGCCGCCCTTCACGCCCAAACGTTTGGCGGTTTCCGCAATGCCCGGCGACTCGTGGCGCAGCGCCTTCATCAGCCGCAAAACGCCATTGGCGCGCGCGGCCGTCCCCATCAGCACGGGACACACCAGCCCGTCGCGCAGTTCGCGCGTGAGATCGTCAAAAACCTTGTCACGCGGCGGCTGGATATCTTCGAGAAGTTGCTCCATCAACTCGTCGTCGTGGTCGGCGAGCGTCTCCAGCATAGAAAACCGAGCGGTCTTCTCGCGATCGGCCAGTTCGCCCTCCAGCGGCACGACCTGCGATGGAGCATGTTCCTTGTAAACAAAAGCGCGTTCGAGCGCGAGATCGACAAAGCCGCTGATGAGTTCGCCGGAAAAGGTCGGTATCTGCCGCAGGATGAGCTTGGTGCGCGACGCCGGTTGCAGCAGCTTGAGCACGTCGTGCACGCCGGCATCTGCCTTGTCGATTTTGTTGAGGAACAAGACACGGGGGATTTTTTGATCCTCCAGCTCACGCAGAATGAGCTGAAGCTGTGGGACTTTTTTTTCATCCATTTCGCAGACGACGATTGCAGCATCGACTGCAGGCAGCACCGCGCGCATGTCGTGAACGAATTCGACCGATCCCGGACAATCGAGAAACGTGTACGGGTCGCCCATGAAGTTTGTGGTGGCGGCCGTGAGCTCCACGCTCATGTGGTGATGGCGCGCTTCCTTGCTGGCGTCGCCGACCATGTTGCCGGCCTCAACGGTGCCTTGGCGGGCAATGACGCCAGTGCGGGCAAGAATGGCCTCAAGAAGTGTGGTCTTGCCGCTCTGGAATGGACCTACGATCGCGACGCAGCGGGGACCGGTCGCGCGCCCGCCGTTGCCTCCATTTGCCGCCATAACCACCTCCCGCTCGTGACCCGTCGTTTTACGCGCAGGCCGCAGGGGTCCATGGTTTCAAAGGCCAGCCGGTTAGGTCAAGAGGCGCAACATCGCGCCCCGTCGCGTCTCAACGTGGTGGCGGGCCAGGGGGCGGCCCCGGAGGCCCCGGCGGCGGGCCGGGAGGCCCCGGTGGGCCAGGCGGCCCTGCGAGGCGTAGCCTCAGCTCACCAACACCAGCCGCAATATTAAAACCAGTCTGTCCCTGGACCGAGATCGGCTGCAGCGCCACCGACCGGTGCGATCCGCCAACGAGAACGTTGGCGCCAAGACCGACCGCGATGCTTGCCTCAGCGGTTGCCCCCACGTAGCGGCCGGACAGCATGCCGGCGTAACGGTTCGTCGTGGCAAACACCGTCCAAATAATTCTGCCCCCAGAGGTGACGCCGAGATCGAGGCCTATTCGCGTCATCCGCCCCTCGTAAGCTTCATCCGGCGCGAAATCGGAGCTGAAGATGCAGCTGACGTTGCGCTGCGAGCCGACAACCAGACCAATGCTGGAAGAGAGGGAGCACCTGAGGGTGCCAACCTCAACGCGGATCGGCTGCGCTTTGGCGGGCAATGGCATCAATGCGATGATTGCCGCAGCAGCGATAAAGGCTGCTGCCGTGGCAGTGCGAAGCATGAGTGTTCTCCCTGGCCTGGCCCGGCCCGCCGATGGGGCCCGGAAGGAGTGTAGGCGAGAAGGACGCCGTCGTCGCCTAAACCTTTGGGGCTGAGGATAAGTCGCACAGCCACCGGCCCCATCGCCGCCGATGCCGACAGCGCGGGTTCTCAACCCGGCAATGAAGCCAGCCGGCGCTTATTGCAGATTGCCGCAGAAGCGCTGGATGCGCGTGCACGCTTCCTCGAGCGCGGTGGTCGCGGTCGCGTAAGAGATGCGGAACGCCGGACCGACGCCGAACGGCGTACCCTGGACCACCGCAACGCCTTCAGCCTCGAGAAGCTCGGTGACGAAATCCTCGTCGCTCGCGAGCTTCTTGCCGGTCGGCGCCGTCTTGCCCATGGTCGCGGCGCAAGACGGATAGACATAGAACGCACCTTCCGGCTTCGGGCACTGGAGGCCTTTGGCCTGGTTGAGCATGGAGACGCAGAGGTCGCGGCGCTCCTTGAAAATCTTGTTGTGCTTGGGGATGAAGTCCTGCGGCCCGTTGAGCGCTTCGACCGCGGCCCACTGCGCCACCGCGGTCGCGTTCGAGGTGGACTGCGATTGGATCATCGCCATTGCCTTGATCAGAGGCTCCGGCCCGCCCGCGTAGCCGATGCGCCAGCCGGTCATGCAGTAGGTCTTCGAAACTCCGTTCACCGTCAGCGTGCGCTCGTAGAGCCGCGGCTCCAGCTGCGCCGGCGTGAAAAATTCGAAGTCGTCGTAGACGAGGTGCTCGTACATGTCGTCGCTCATCACCCACACGTGCGGATGGCGCACGAGCACGTCAGTAATTGCCTTCAGCTCGGCGCGCGTATAGGCGGCTCCGGTCGGATTGGACGGCGAATTGAAGAGCAGCCACTTGGTCTTCGGCGTGATGGCGCGCTCGAGCGCCTCGGGCTTCATCTTGAAGCCGTCAGCCATCCGTGCCTCCACCGCGACCGGCTCGCCGCCGGCGATCAGCACCATGTCGGGATAGCTGACCCAATAGGGCGCCGGGATGATGACCTCGTCGCCGGCATTGAGGGTGGCCAAGAACGCATTGAACAGCACCTGTTTGCCGCCGGTGCCGACGATGATCTGCGAAGTCTTGTAGTCGAGCTCGTTCTCGCGCTTGAACTTGCGCGCAACGGCGGCGCGAAGCTCGGCAATCCCTTCAACGGCCGTGTATTTCGATGCCTTCCCGTCGCGGATCGCCTTGATGGCCGCTTCTTTAATGTTCTCGGGCGTGTCGAAATCGGGCTCGCCGGCGCCGAGACCGATGACGTCGCGGCCGGCGGCCTTCAGCGCGCGCGCTTTGTCCGTCACGGCCATGGTGGCCGACGGTTTGACGCGCGAAATCCGGTCCGCAAGAAAGGCCATTGGAAGTCTCCACTCCCCGCATAGGCTTGGGGCGCGAGCTTCCTAAAGCCCCGGTCGCCCACAGGCAAGGGCTAAGCGCAGCCGACCCAAACGCAATTGCGCGATTAACGAAACCGTCCAATCGGGCTCTGGTTCAACGCTCCGTTAAGCCACTCATGGCCCTACTATCGGCCCAAAGCCGCGGTGATTATGTTGACAGGCGGGAATCTGATCGTTCGCTGACAACAGCTTTCGCCGGGCCGCGCTCAGACAGGCAGAAAGCGGCCCGGCGCGCGGTCACGACATCGCCGCGTTCGGAACGTAAGGGCGGGCGCGATTTATTGGGCCGCACGGGAGTGTTGGAGCGGCGATGTATACGCTCTATTCAATGCAGCGTTCGGGGAACAGCTACAAGGCGCGACTAGCCTTGGCGCAGCTCGGCATTCCCTATCGGCTTGTGGAAGTTGACATTCTTAAGGGCGAAAGCCACACGCCGGAATTCTTGCTGAAGAACCCCAATGGCCAGGTGCCGCTCCTGGAAGTGGAGCCGGGCCGCTACATCGCCGAGTCAAACGCGATCCTCTGGCACATCGCCGGCGGCACGCCGCTTGCCGCGCAGAACCGCGTTGACAGGGCGGACGCGCTGCAGTGGATGTTCTTCGAGCAACACAGTTTGGAGCCAAACTTGGGCGCAGCATATTTCTGGCTGACCCTCATCAAAGGTGGGCGCGAACTGCAGAGCCACGCCATCGAGGATTGGATGGAAGAAGGTCATCGCGCGCTCGGCGTGATGGAGAAACATCTTTCCTTGCACGACTACTTCGCGGCCGATCGCTACACCATCGCCGACATTGCGTTGTACGCCTACACGCACGTGGCCGACCTTTGCGGCTACGACCTTTCGGCATTTCCAGCCGTCCGCGCCTGGCTCGCTCGCGTCGCCGCCGAGCCCCGCCACGTGACTATGGACTTCAATCCCATGGCGGCCATACCGGCCCTTTGAGCCACGCGCGGCGACGCCCGTCCCTCGCCACCGGCTGGTGGTCGGGCTGGGGTGTGCGCGCGTTACGCGCCGGAGATAAATGACTTAAACCCCGGCTCCAATGCCGATATGGTGCTCTGGTTCCGCCGGGGAGTGCGCGTTTCCATGAAGCTCATTACCGCAATCATCAAGCCATTTAAGCTCGAGGAAGTCCGCGACGCCCTGTCGCGTGTCGGGGTTCTCGGCATGACCATCACCGAGGTAAAGGGCTACGGCCGGCAAAAGGGGCATACCGAGCTTTATCGCGGGGCCGAATACGCGGTGAACTTCTTGCCGAAGATCCGTATCGAAGTCGTCGTCCCCGACGAGGATGCCGATAAAGTCGTCGAAGCGATCGGCACAGCCGCGAAAACCGGGCAGATCGGCGATGGCAAGATCTTCGTCACACCCATCGAACAAGCGCTGCGCATCCGCACCGGCGAGACCGGGGCTGACGCTCTGTAAGCACTCCACAGGACTTGCGCCTAATCTTTGTGCATGCTGTCTGAACTTTGGGGTGGGGACCGCACTAGCGGCGCCAGCGGGACTTTCGCACGCCGCATCGGCTCGCAAATTTCGACGCTTGCCGTGGATTCAGGCCCAATTTGCGGACTTGGCACGGCGCTTGATTCCAAGGCTTGGCCGCAGCCGCCGCTCAAGGTTCACGCTCGTGCGCAGTCGCTGTTCGGCGGTTCTGCGCGGTCAAAGGAACGCGCAAGGCGCGAGGGGGAGACAAGTCGATGAAAATCGTCATGGCCATCATCAAGCCGTTCAAGCTCGACGAGGTCCGCGACGCGCTCACCAGAATTGGCGTTCAGGGACTGACCGTCACCGAAGTCAAGGGTTACGGGCGTCAGAAGGGCCACACCGAAATCTACCGCGGGGCCGAATATGCCGTCAGTTTTCTCCCCAAGATCAAGCTGGAGATCGCCTGCGCATCCGACCAAGTGGATAAAGTGATCGACACGATCAGCGCGGCGGCAAAAACCGGACAGATCGGCGACGGCAAGATCTTCGTCGTAGGCCTCGATCACGCAATCCGCATCCGCACCGGCGAATCCGACGCCGCGGCCCTCTAGACAACCCGCCTTCGTCTCGGGCGGACAGGAGCAAATTAATGAAGTCGAAGACATCTTCCGGGCTCGTTGCGCTTGCGGGCGCGATGCTTCTTGCCATCGCACTGAGCCTCCCGACCTTCCATTCGTCCTACGCGCAGGGCCAAGCTGCGGAGCCGACAACCCCCGCGGCAGCCCCGACCGCAGCCCCTGCTGCGCCGCCGGCTTGCGACGGTTCGGCCAAGCCGCCCGTGTTGGAGAACTGCACGCCCAACTCCGGCGACACCGCCTGGATGCTGACCTCCATGGCCATCGTGCTGATGATGACCGTTCCGGGCCTTGCCCTGTTCTATGGCGGCATGGTGCGCAAGAAGAACGTCGGCGATACGGTGATGACGAGTTTCGCCATCACCTGCCTGATCAGCATTCTCTGGCTGTTCTTCACCTATAGCTTGGCGTTCCGTGCGGGCTCGCCCTTCATCGGCGGGCTCGACCGCGCCTTCCTGCAGGGCATCGTCAGCGACATCACCAAGAACGTCGGCAATCCCAATCCGCTGGCGCCGACCATCCCCGAGACCGTTTACTCCATGTTCCAACTGACCTTCGCGATCATCACCGCGGCTTTGATCGCGGGCTCATTCGCGGAACGCATGAAATTCTCGGCCATGCTCTGGTTCATCGGTCTGTGGGCGATCTTCGTCTATTCGCCGATTGCCCATTGGGTTTGGGGACCGGACGGCTTCTTCAATAGCGCCAACCCTGACGCCAAATTCCACGTGCTCGATTTCGCAGGCGGCACCGTGGTGCACGTGAACTCGGGGACCGCCGGGCTCATGGCTGCGCTGATGCTCGGCAAGCGCAAGGACACGGGTCCCGCCCACAACATGGTGCTGACCATGATCGGCGCCTCTCTGCTCTGGGTTGGCTGGTTCGGCTTCAACGCCGGATCGGCGGTGAGCGCCGGCATGCAGGCCGGTATGGCCATGGCGGTCACTCACATTGCCACCGCGACCGCCGGCTTTACCTGGATGCTGGTCGAGTGGTTGATGCGCGGCAAACCAACGGTCATCGGCATCTGCTCGGGCGCTGTGGCCGGCCTCGTCGCTATCACGCCCGCATCGGGTTTCGTCGGCCCGGTCGGAGCATTTTGCATCGGTATTGCCGCCGGAATTGTCTGCTACTGGGGCTGCACCGGCCTCAAGCATTTCTTCGGCTACGACGATGCACTCGACGCTTTCGGCGTGCACGGCATCGGCGGAGCGGCCGGTGCGATCCTCACTGGTGTGTTCGCCATCGAGGCATACGGCGGCACCGGTGGCCTGCTTGAGGGCCATCCTGAGCAGGTGCTCTATCAAATCGTCGGCGTCGCTACGGTCTTCGTCTACGATGTGATCGTCACGCTGATCATTCTGAAGATCATCGATCTGACCATCGGGTTGCGCGTCAGCGAAGAGGTCGAGCGCGATGGTCTCGATCTCGCGCTGCATGGCGAGATCGTGCAGTAAACGGCCCGACCCATTATTCCAAAGTTGCGGCGAAAGGCCCGGTCCAAACCGGGCCTTTTCGTCTTTTTATCAACAGTGGCCTCAGCGCGCGTCTAATCGGGTTCGCGGCCGATAAATCATTATGCAAGTCATTATTCTGTGGGCATTCTGTGGGCCACGCTGCGGCCACACCGGGCTGCTCGGATCGCCTGCGGCGGACCGCAGGTTACTTCGCGATGCCGATTTGCTAGCCTGAGAGCCTGGGGGCCGCCTACAAGAAACCTGAGAGAGGAGTCCCTATGTTACGCCCGCTTGCCATTGCAGTAATATTTGCGATCGCGGTGCCGACCATCGCGGCGGCGCAAGAACCGCGCGAAGAGCGTCGCCCACCACCCGGAAGACCTGCTCCGGCAGTGCGACCGGGTCCAGTAGTGCGCCCTGTCATTGTCCCGCATCCGCCGATACGTGGACCCTATACGTTCGGCGGCCGATCCTATGCATGGCACCCGGTCCGCTTCCCGCGTCCCTGGGTTTATCCGGCCGGCTATGGGTATCGCCTGTGGGCCGTAGGTGCGATCCTGCCCCCATTGTTCCTAGCGCCAGCCTATTACTACTCCGGGTGGGGCGATATGGGTTTGCCGCCGCCCGATCCAGGCTTCCAGTACGTGCAATACGGGCCCGACCTGTTGCTGGTGAACGCGGCGACTGGTCAGGTTGTGGAAGTATTTCCCGGGGCGTTCAATTAACGTCTGACCGTTAGGCTCGCTCCCAAACAGATCGCTGTCCACCGGCTCATTGCGATCGGCGAGTGTCATGGCGGTAAGATCATGAACCCAGCGCTCTGCCGAGGAAAAATCCACGGCAGAGCAAATGGCTTTACCTACCCCGGGTAGGGTTTTCGGGAGGAGCGGTGACATCCTATGTCCTCGCCCTCGATCAGGGCACGACGTCGAGCCGCGCCATTCTGTTCCGCGCCGATACTTCGATTGCATCGGTAGCCCAACAGGAGTTCCCCCAGCATTTTCCCGCCGACGGCCAAGTCGAACATGAGCCCGAGGATTTGTGGCGTACGACCGTCGAGACTTGCCGCAGCGCCATGCGCAGCGCCGGCGCCACCGCAAGAGACATCGCGGCGATCGGGATAACCAATCAGCGCGAAACGACGTTGCTGTGGGAGCGCGCCAGCGGGCGCCCGGTGCATCGCGCGATCGTATGGCAAGACCGGCGCACCGCCGACGTGTGTACGCGGCTGCGGAAAGACGGCCACGAAGCGCTCTTCGCGGCCAAGACCGGACTACTGCTCGATCCGTACTTTTCTGGAACCAAACTCGCGTGGCTGTTGGACCACGCCGCAAATGCGCGCGACGCGGCAGCGCGCGGCGAACTCGCGTTTGGAACGGTCGACACGTATCTGCTCTGGCGTCTCACCGGCGGCAAGGTGCATGCCACTGACGCCACAAATGCGTCGCGCACGCTATTGTACGACATCCATGCGGGGCGGTGGGACGATGAGCTGTTGGCGCTGCTTCGCATCCCTAAAAACATTTTGCCGGACGTGCGCGATTCATCCGCCGCATTCGGCACCACTGACCCCGAGCTGTTCGGCGCTGCGATTCCCATTTGCGGCATCGCCGGCGACCAACAAGCGGCGCTGATCGGACAGGCGTGTTTCGCACCCGGCATGCTCAAGTCCACTTACGGCACCGGATGCTTCGCGCTGCTCAACACCGGGCGCACGCCGGTTACGTCCAAACACCGCTTGCTCACGACCGTTGCTTATCAGCTTGGTGGCGTCTGCTCGTATGCGCTCGAAGGTTCGATCTTTGTGGCCGGAGCCGCCGTGCAATGGCTGCGCGACGGTTTGCACATCGTACAAAGCGCGGAGGCGACAGGGCCGCTCGCCGAAACGGCCGACCCGACCCAGGAGGTCATCCTCGTTCCCGCGTTCGTCGGCTTGGGCGCGCCCTATTGGCGTCCGGACGCACGCGGCGCTTTGTTTGGACTGACGCGCGCCACCGGACCCGCCGAGCTGGCGCGCGCAGTGCTTGAAAGCGTCTGCTTTCAAACCGCGGACCTTCTGCAAGCGATGCGGGCGGATTGGGTGGAGGCGAAAGATTCACTGAAGGTGTTGCGCGTCGACGGCGGCATGGCGAACTCAGACTGGACCATGCAGCGCCTCGCCGACCTCACCGCCTGCATTGTCGACCGCCCGCAAATCAGCGAGACGACGGCGCTTGGAGCGGCCTATTTGGCCGGCCTGCATACCGGGTTCTTTGCCGAGCCGGACCGTTTCGCGACCCAATGGCATCTGGACCGCCGCTTCACGCCGCAGATGGACGTCACGACGCGGGAGCGAAAGCTTGCGGCATGGGCCGCTGCCATCCACCGATTGCTGAGCTGACGGCTTGCCATCTCCCGCAGAAATCCGCCAGAACAATTGGTTAATCGCGTCTTAACCTCGCCGCTCCTAATGTTGTCGGATCGATAATCCGGCGGGCGGCCCCGCTGTCGTGATGTACAGGATGAATCGCGAGTCTGCCCTTCCGCCTGCCCGCGCGACCGGCTCGCGCTCGCCGTTCGTGCGGCTGCGCGAACTGCTCGACGGTATTCCGCCGGGCAAGTCCGCGATCAGCTTGGCGGTTGGCGAGCCGCAACATCCGATTCCGAATTTCGTCGGGCCGGTGATCGCCGCTCACGTCAACGAGTTTGGACGCTATCCCGCCAACAAGGGACTCGACGAGTTCGCGCAAGCGGTGGCGCAGTGGCTCGGCCGCCGTTTCACCCTCGACCGGCCAGTCGATCCCGCAACCGAAGTGCTGGTGCTCAACGGCACGCGCGAAGGCTTGTTTCTCGCCGCACTGTCGGCGCGGAATTGGGTGAAGCCGCGCCAGGGCCGGCCGGCGGTGCTCATCCCCAATCCCTTCTATGCGGCGTACGCCGCCGGAGCGATCGCCGCCGACTGCGAGCCGGTTTACCTGCCGACGACGCGAGAGAACGGCTTCCTGCCCGATCTCGATGCGCTCAGCGAGGAACTGCTGGCGCGCACGGTCGCGTTCTACATCGCCTCGCCGTCCAATCCGCAGGGCGCGGTGGCCGACCGCGCCTACCTTTCGCGGCTGACGGCGCTGGCGCGCCGCTTCGGCTTTCTGGTCTTCGCCGACGAATGCTACTGCGAGATTTACAGCAACGGCGCACCGCCCGGGATGCTGGAAGCCGCCGGCGCGGATTTCGCCAACGTTGCGATCTTCCACTCACTCTCCAAACGATCGAGCCTGCCGGGACTGCGTATCGGATTTACCGCCGGCGACCGCAGCTTCATGCAATCCTTTCTTGAATTGCGCAACGTCGCGGCCCCGATGGTTCCGGCACCGATGCAGCACGTCGCCATCGCCGCCTATAACGACGAGCGGCACGTCGCGGAGAATCGCCAGATGTATCGCGAGAAATTCGATCTCGCCGATCAGATCATCGGCGACCGCTATGCCTATCGGCGTCCGGCCGGCGGATTTTTCCTTTGGCTCGACGTTGCCGCCCAGGGCGGCAGCGAAGCGGCGACGCTGGCGTTGTGGCGGGAGGGCGGCTTGCGCGTGGTTCCCGGCCGCTATCTGGCGCGCGAGCAAATGGACGGCAGCAATCCAGGCGCCGATTACATCCGCGTCGCCATGGTCCAGAACAAAGAGATTACCGGCGAGGCATTGCATCGTCTCGTCGAGGTGCTTGGCTAGAGCATGATCCGGAAAAGTGGATACCGGTTTTCCGAAAAGATCATGCTCCAGGTGGGAAGCTGACCCCGAAGGATGCGATCGGCATTCAAAAGTGCATGAGTAGAGTGAAGAGTCCGCAATGTCGTTGATGGAACGCAGCCGTGAAGGAATGGCCTCTTTGTCCGGCCACCTTGGCGCCGTCTTGCAGCGGCGACTGCGCGAGTTAGGCGGGATCGCACTTCTCAGCCTCGCGGTGAGCGCAGGACTCTCGCTTGCCACCTGGTCCGAGCAGGATCCTTCGCTCAGCCATGCGACCAAAGCACCGGTCCATAACCTTCTTGGCGTGCCGGGCGCGACCGCCGCCGATTTGTTGATGCAGCTGTTCGGTCTCGGTTCGCTGGCGCTGTTGCTGCCACTCGCGATCTGGGGTTATCGGCTGATCGGTCACCGGCCACTCAACCACGAGCGCGTGCGCATTCCCTTGTGGGTAGCCGGCACGATGCTGGGCGCTGCGTTCGCATCCTGTCTGCCGCGCACAGCGCATTGGCCGCTGCCATCCGGCCTTGGCGGCGTCATCGGTGACGCCCTGCTGCGGCTGCCGGATGTGCTTTTGCGCAGGCCGCCCGCAGCATCCACCAGCCCTCACATCATCGCCGCCATCCTGCTCGGCGTCGCAGCACTCATCGCCTTCGCAGGCGCCGCAGGGATCATTTGGCGCGACGCGACCGACGAAGAGGATGGTGAACCGCCGCGACGCAAAGAAGCCGATGATGAGGATGAAGACGAAGGAGCTTGGATCTCGCTCGGCTGGCTGTTCCATGCCGCGCTCAGCCTGCGCGCGCGGCTTGCTCGTCTCCGGCGCCGCCCACCTGCGAAATCGCAGTGGCGCGGAGAAATCACCGTGCCGCGAAACCGCATCGAGCCGCATTTCGGTAAGCCACTTGAACGCTACGTCGATGCCGATGAGGAAGACGACATCGACGAGTCGAGCGCTCCGCCGCTCGCGCCTGCAGCACGGAAGCCGCGGCCGCCGGCAAAACCGGCACGCCGTTCGTCCGATGGCTACGCGCTTCCTTCGCTCAATCTCCTGACCGCGCCACGCGCCGGCGAGCGCACCACGTTGAGCACCGAGCTGATTCGCGAAAACGGCATGGCGCTCGAAGGCGTGCTTGCCGATTTCGGCGTGCGCGGCGAAATCATCAATGCGCGGCCTGGGCCGGTGGTTACGCTCTATGAGCTTGAGCCCGCACCCGGCATCAAATCGTCGCGCGTCATCAGTCTCGCCGACGACATCGCCCGCTCTATGAGCGCGCTCTCCGCGCGTGTCGCGGTGGTGTCG
>JASHVC010000322.1 GCA_030039655.1 Xanthobacteraceae bacterium
CCGGTGCGCGGCACCGGGTCCGGCACGTCCTCGTAGCGCAGGACTTCGGGCGGGCCATATTCGTGAATCACAATCGCCTTCATTGTCGCGCCTTCATTGCCGCGCCTTCGTAGCCGGTGCGGACTGGCACAGCAATCCGGTTCGTCCTATCGTCGGGGCGGGGAGTAGGGGGGTGGAATTGGCCGACAGTGCAACCAGCTTAGCCGACAAGTTAGCGTGCGCGGAGCTGATCCAAAACTGGGGCGTGTATCGCGATCAGGGCAAGTGGAAGGAGCTGCGCGGCACTTTCACGGCGGATGGACACATCTCAGTCTCCTGGTTTCGCGGGCCGTTCGAACAATTTGTGGAGCGCTGCCGCGCAAGCTTCGGCGCCGGCCATAGCTGGTCGCGCCACCATTTGTTTGCGCCGGTCATCAAGCTCGCGGGCGATCGCGTCGTCGCCGAAACGAGCGTGATCATCCGCGTGCGGCAGCCGTTCAACGGCATCGCGGTCGATCTGACTTCGTGCTCGCGGTTCCTCGACCGCGTTGAGCGCCACGCCGAGGGTTGGCTGATCGCCGAGCGCGCCGCCATTTACGAGCGCGACCGCCTCGATCCGGTCGAACCGTCGGCCGCGTTCGACGAATTGTTCAAGGCGGCGAACACCGCGCAATATCCTGAACAGTATCGGTATATGGCATTTCGTCTCGCGCATGCTGAAGGCCGCTCGCTGGCGCCCGTGATCTACCGGGACGGGGGTGCGGAAACGGCCGACCTTTACGCGCGTTTTTCTGCTTGGCTCGCGGGCAAGTCGTCTTGACGATGGCGCCTGGCCCAGGCTAGCGCGGCATCGCGCTGGAGATTTGCATGGCGGTTTACACCGATGTCGCGACGGAAGACCTCGGGCCCTTCCTCGCCGATTACGACATCGGCGAATTGCTGGCCTACAAGGGGATCGCCGAAGGCGTCGAGAATTCGAATTTTCTCGTCCACGCCAGCCGCGGCTATTTCATCCTGACGCTCTATGAGCGGCGCGTCGCCGAACGCGATCTGCCGTTTTTCCTTGCGCTGATGGAGCATCTGGCGAGCCGCGGCATTACCTGCCCGCAACCGGTGAAGAACCGGCATGGCCAAGTTCTGGGCAAGCTCGCCGGAAGGCCGGCAGCGATCGTCACCTTCCTCGACGGCATGTGGATCCGCCGGCCGGCCGCCGCCCATTGTGCGGCGCTGGGAGAGACGCTGGCGCGCTTTCATCTGGCCGGCGCCGATTTTTCTATGCGGCGTGAGAACGCGCTTTCGGTCGCTGGCTGGCGGCAGCTCTACGAAGGCTGCCGCGAGCGCGCCCACAAGGTCGAAGGCAATCTGGAAAAGCTCGTGGCCGCGGAGCTTGAAATTCTGGAACGGGAATGGCCGCGTGGGCTGCCGCAGGGCGTTATTCACGCCGATCTTTTTCCCGACAACGTCTTCTTTCTCGGCGACAAGCTTTCCGGGCTGATCGATTTCTATTTCGCCTGCACCGACACCTTGGTTTATGACGTTGCCATATGCCTGAACGCTTGGTGCTTTGAACCGGATCATTCCTACAACGTCACCAAGGGGTGCGCGCTTTTGGCCAACTATGCGAAGGCACGTCCACTGTCCCACGAGGAGTGGGAGAAGCTCCCGCTGCTCGCGCGCGGCGCTGCCCTGCGCTTCCTCCTTACACGGTTGGCTGACTGGCTCGACGTGCCGCCCGGCGCGCTGGTGCAGCCCAAAGATCCGCGCGAATACGCGCGCAAGCTTCGCTTTCACCAGATGGTCAAGAGCGCGCGCGACTATGGACTGGCCGAGCCGTGAACGAGCGCTTGCCCAACGTTACCATCCACACTGACGGCGGGGCGTCGCCTAATCCGGGTTCCGGCGGCTGGGCGGCTATCCTGACTTTCGGCGATCGCGAAAAAGAGCTGAAGGGCGGCGAGCTCAATACCACCAACAACCGCATGGAGCTGACAGCGGCAATCTCCGCGCTCGAAGCACTCAAGCGGCCATGCCGCATCGATCTGCACACTGACAGCCAGTACTTGCGTGACGGCATTACCAAATACATCAACAATTGGAAGCGCAACGGTTGGCGCACCGCCGACAAGAAGCCGGTCAAAAATGTCGATTTGTGGCAACGTCTCGATGCCGCGCTGGTTCCGCATCAAATCCGTTGGCACTGGGTGCGCGGCCATTCCGGCGACGACATGAACGAACGTGCCGACACGCTGGTCGGCGAAGCTATCGCGGAAATCCGCGCGGAGAAACGGGGCACCACATAACCATGGCCGTCGTTTGGAGCACGCGGGCTTTCGCCCGCGTCCCCAAATGCATGGTCTACAGCGATTTTATGAGATTGTCGGCGCCGGAAATGTCCGCCTTGCCGGGAGCGTCTTCGACGTTGAGCGTCTTGACCACGCCGTCCTGGACCACCATGGCGTAGCGCTGAGAGCGCACGCCGAGGCCACGCTCGGTCAGGTCGGCCGTCAGACCCAAGGCCTTGGCCCAGTTGGCGCTGCCGTCGGCAAGGAATTCAATCGCGTCGCCGCCGGAAGCCTTCTTCCATGCGTCCATCACGAACACGTCGTTCACGCCGGTCACCGCAATGGTGTCGACCCCTTTGCCTTTGATCGCCGAGGCGTTCTTTACGAAGCCGGGCAGATGGTTCTTGTGACAGGTGGGCGTAAAGGCGCCCGGTACTGCGAACAACACTACCTTTTTGCCTTTGAACAATTCGTCGGTCGTTTTCGGCTTCGGCCCTTCGGCTGTCATCATCATGAAAGTGCCGTTGGGAACGCGGTCGCCAACCTTGATGGCCATAGTCGTATCCTCTCGCATTCATTTAAAGGAAAACTGATCTGCCCGGTCGGGCAGTGCTCTAAACTAACGCGCCCGGCGAATTAGTCGAGATGGACGGGAACCTCTATGGCGTCGTCGCCCGAAACCGCGGTCAGAATGAGCGCGGCCCCCTTAACCTCCGCTCCTGCCGGGAGGCCATCAAGATCGAACGTGAAGCGCCGCGTGGCTCCGTTTTCCGGACCTGCGGGCTCGGGCAGCGGTAGCGCCCAATCGGGCGTCGGGCCTTCGGCAAACAAGTCCACGGGGACGCCCGCGGGTGCGACCATCTCCACGAGGACGCGATCGTGTGCGCCGCCAGGCTCTCGGTGCACGGACAGGATCGCGAGCGCGTTTCCTTTATTTGGACCAAGCGTGACGCGTTTGGGGACGCGTTGCTCTGCCTTCTCCAGTACCCCGTCGTCGCCGCCTTTGCCGCTGAGCGTTAGATCAAGCTTGGCTGCGGCCGGCACGCACAGACTTCCGCAGACCGCGTATTTGAGTTTGACGTTCAGTGTCGAAAGTCGCGAGAGGTCCGCGGGCGCGACGCGAAGCGGCAGAATGATCTCGCCTAAATACCCGATCGAGTATCCTCCGGCCCCGTCAGAGAATCGTTCGGGTGCCGGCCATAGCACCTGCGCTGACTTCACGTTGTTAGAACCGGAAAATTCGATCGTAGGCGGCACGCCCGTATCGCCGGGATAACGCCAATAGGTCTTCCAACCGGGATCGAGACGAATCTCGATGCCGGCGCGCACGAACGATTCGTGCGGCGTCTTGACTATCGCGCCGGCGATCAGCCGGGCCTCAGTGTGCGCTTCCGTCTGCCACGCGGTCGCGTCCTGCGCCCGCGCCGCCTGTAGGTTGGGCAGGCAGACCAAGGCGATCGTC
>JASHVC010000323.1 GCA_030039655.1 Xanthobacteraceae bacterium
TCCCCTGCTCCACTCAACTCCCAAGGGTCATTTCCCCAACTCTCGGGAGCGCTCCACAGTAGGCCGCAGCCACTCTTCAATCTGTTACGACCTTGGCACCATCCGCAGGAAATCTCGCGCGGACACTTAATCAAAATTCAATGAGGTTAGCCCCGAGCAATTCCCAACCGATTTGCGAGGGATTAGCAACCCTAACGCAAAGCAAACTGGAACTGATGATGCGAGAACAATAGATCGAATTTTACAGACTGTGTTAGCTGTGCGGCAAATAGGATTCGCTAAAATCGTTCAGCATTCGGCTCCGGCCAGAAGTTGAGCGATGACCCGATATTTCTTTGACGTTGTCAGTCATCAGCGTTGCCAGCAAGACTTGCGCGGGCGAGAGTTGCCGACTTTAGAGGAAGCCCGTCGGCTCGCGGAGCTGATTGCGATCGATCTGGCGACGAGTGGGGAAGACCAATGGGTCGGCTGGAGCGTCGCCGTTCACGGTGTGGATGACGTCCAGTTATTCGTCGTACCGATCCAAGTACTATCGCTCACTGCCGCATGACACTAGGCAGCTAGTGCGGGGCAGCGCGAGGCGCCGCAGGGGCTGGCGGCGACAAATGGCTGACGGCTTGTTTGATGAAAGCCTTTCCGGTCGGCGAGCCTCCGTTAAGGGCTGCGTCGATCGCGGACTGCTGATGGCGGGAAATGAACAGGCGCAGATCGCGGGTGACGAACTCGCGTATTTCAGCGTCGTTCAGAAAATCGGATTGCGCGGCGACACGTAACCGCGGCAGCATCAAATCCTGCTCGCTCGGCCCGGTGTAGTATGACATCTTCAAAGCTTGCGACGCATTGACGTTGAGTGACGGATAGCGCGATGCCAGGCCGGCGAGCAACATCCATGCACCCGACTGATGCGGCGCATGACCAAGCGCCCGCTCGAGGCTCGTACGGGCACCGTCCAATGCTGGAGTGAGTCCGGCGCTCGATCCATTGTCGTTCCATAACAGATCCGCATAGGTAAAGCCGGACTCTGCCCAAAGATCCCCGCGAATAATACCGAACGTGGCAGCCAGAGCTGCCCGCCCGCGCTCCCTCGCCACGACAGCGGCAGAGGTCGCATCAGCAGGCAGACCAAAAATTGCCGGCCGTGTGATTTCAGCCACTAACAGCCATAGGCTCTGGACGACGAGCAACGCAGCGAACGACAGAGTGACTCGGCGGAATGCAACGCCGGTCTGCGGCGGTAATGGATAGCTGGGCGCATTCACGCGAGAGCCTCCCTCAGACCGGCTTCGCCGCGGTAAGGGGCGTTTTCATACGAACCTCACCTGGTCGTTTTCCAACACCAGGCAGGTCAACCGGCCAGTCGCATAGGCACCGGTGTCGATGTTAATGCGGTTCGGGCGAATGTCCGGTTCCGGAGCCGGGGTATGACCGTGTACAACAACTTTTCCAAAATCCTCTTCATGCAGGAGAAAATCGTCGCGTATCCAAAGCAAATCCCGCTCGTATTGCTGTTGCAGTGGCACCTCCGGCCGGACGCCTGCATGAGCAAAGAAGTAGTCCCCATAGGAGAATGAGGACGCAAGGTGGAGGAGAAAGTGATGGTGATTGTCGGGCAGAGCGCGCCGAAACGCAGCTGAGGTCTCCCGTTGGGCTTTGGGATCGTCGTTGCGGGCTGGTGGCTTCACGCCATACGATAGGAGCGTGGCAATACCGCCCATCTTTAACCATTCCGATAACACAGACGGTTCACTTAGTGCCTGGACTGCGTAAACCTCGTGATTTCCTTTCAAGCAGAGCACCTTATGCTGTCGCTGCCGGTCGATCAGCAGGTCAAGCACTTGCCGAGAATTCGGTCCGCGATCGATGTAATCGCCGAGGAAGACCTGCACAGAGTCCCCTATCGGGCGCGCGTTGAGGTCATCGTCGATCCGCCCGAGCAGCGCTGCCAGGAGATCGGCCCGACCATGTATGTCACCGACGGCATAGATGCGCTCGCCAACTGGGGTACGCGGCTTTGCCTTTTTCCTGGCGGGCGCCCCTAGCAGTCCCCACGGCAAAGCAAACTCCTGCTGCCAGAAAGCAACACAACGGTCACTGTGAAGCCTTAAGGCCTGCTTTGTCGGGTTGCTGGAAAGACATTTAAGCAAGTCTTTACGTGAGAGCAACGAATTTGCAGACCGTTAACCCGTTTACAGGTCCTTGACCTTAATCACTCTGGCCAGCGCCAAAAATCTCAACTCAAAGACGCGCCAGACTAGGTTGTCCGGCTCTTAGACTGCGCCATCGACAGGCCAAACATGGCAGCCACGATTAAGCCAACCGCATTTCCCAAAAGACCGTCGTTCATGTATATGAGAAGCATAAGCGTAACCAGGCCACCGCCGCCCATTGCTGGATAGAATGAGTCACGTCCGCGCAGCAAGGCCGCTCGCAGAAAAATGAGTATCGATGCGGCTATCCCCAGAACGAACAGCCAAAGCATTGGACGGCCCAGTTCAATGGCGAAGGTCGCAGCTGTTGTTGAGGCCTCGGAAATGCCCGGCGGGTCATCGATTGCGCGGTAGATTGGGGTAAGCGCTGCAAATGTCCCAGCTCCCGTGCCAACTGACGGCGCATCCTTGAGCATGCGCTTAGTCACGGCTCCCTGCGAGGACGGAGGTGCAAAGGCAAGCAGCGCGCTCTGTCCGCGTTCGACCGGATGAGTGGTGAAAACGAGAAGCGCAACACTGATCACCACGACGGCGAATGGGACGACGCCCCACGTTCCAAGTCTGAAGCGGCGGACGACTATGATCCATGCGATAATCACGACGCCGCATGCCGAAGCGAACAGTATCTCGGGTGGTTCCTGAAAAATAACGGCCGCAAGACAAAGCACCAGAGCAAGACCGCACGCTGCCAAAGTCCACAACAGGGTCGGCAACGATCCGTGCGACCTGCCATGGTGACTTTCGTATCGCTCGAGCGAGCGCATACAAGCCGCGGCCGCGATGACTGCGCCCATTGCCACACAGTCGGCGGCTTGAGCGTTCATGAACGTGGAGAATTCGAGGAAGGGCGCGAACAAACCGTGCGCCGCCACCACCAGCGCGAATACGGCACCTACGCTAGTCATGGCAAAAAGCAGCCACTCCGCGCGCACTCGATCGACGGCGACTGCGGCAGACAGAAAAGCGACGGCCCCAAGTGTCAGATACTGACCAAGTGCGATGATGCTTGCCGCAGGATCGACGCTGATTGAACTCGCAATTGAGCGGCCAAGCGCCAACTTTGCACTCGTCCAAATCGGGTTGACGAGTAATCCAAACGGAAGCGTTTGCAACAAAATCCACACGACCGGAACCGCCGCGATTGCGGCGGCCGGACGAATAATGGAAATTAAAAATTCAGCTTCGCCAGGCCTTAGGGTTTGCGCGGTCAATACCAAGCCGACAGCGGCGATTGCGGCAACTAGACCCTGCGCAATCAGTCCATCCCAAAGCAGGACAGCAGGCAAGGCACAGATCAATAAGACAACGATTAACCGGACTTTTGACACGTTGGGGCCTGATCGCAATGCGGCATTTACCCTTGCATGGGATTTGCCCTGCAGACAAGCTTCGCAGCCTTGCCCGGTGATCCCTCGCGCTCAAGGCAAGATGATGCGCCCCTGTGTCAGCACAACCGCTGCGCCAAGTCGAAAGCGATACGCCGGCAAAAACTCTCGAACGATATTCGGTAGGCGATCCGCGCTGACCCGGCCAATTCAATGGGCAGCGCGCCGTGCCGGCGAAGAGTCGGCAAATGATCCAGAGCGCTGCCGGCTCGCGCGAGCCGCCTCGACCCGTTGACGGATGCCAAGTCCGAGCAGATAGCCGAACTGCAGA
>JASHVC010000324.1 GCA_030039655.1 Xanthobacteraceae bacterium
TGCGCGGACTTTCACCGCGTCGCAAGATATCAATCATCGTCTGATAAGCGGATTCAATGTGGCGCGTGGCGCGCTTGGTGTCGAACAGGATGGATGTATCGCGGCTGCGCGCTAGTTTATCTTTGATCGCCACCAAGTAGGCCTGATCTTGCGCCAGCTTCAGCGCCAAGGCCTCGTATTCCTGTAGCGAAGAGGCAATCAACTCATCGAGCCCCATCGCTTTGAGCAAACTTCCTGCAACGCGCCCGGCAAAGGTCGCGCCCAGGCAGGTCAGCACCGGCAGCCCAGCCCACAGTGCATCGCTCGCCGTCGTGTGCGCGTTACACGGCAACGTGTCGAGAAACAAATCCGCTCGTCGCTGGCGCGCCAGATGGTCCGCCACGCTTACCTTCGGTGCGAATATGAGCCGTTGCGGGGATACGCCACGTTCCGCGGCGGCCGCACGCAGGTTCGCCGAGGCCTTAGGGCTTCCCTCCAACAGCCACAGCACGCTGTCTTCCTTTGCGTGCAGCAGCCTCATCCATATGTCAAACATTTCGGGATTGAGCTTCTGCGTGTTGTTGAAGCAGCAAAACACAAACGCGCGCTCGGGTAAGCCGCATTCGTGCCGCGCAGGCGTGGTCGGCGTGACATACCGCTTGCTGTCATTGATCTGGTAGGTCCCAGGGAGCCGTACCACCTGTTCGGCGTAGAACGCGTCTTGATCTTTCGGAATGACCGTTGCATCGGCGAATATGTAGTCGATATAGTCCGCCCCCAGAGTTCCCGGATAACCCATATAATTCAATTGGATAGGCGCGGGCCTGTGCGCCAACACATTGAGCCGGTTGTCCTTTGAAAAACCCATGAGATCGACCACGATATCAATCTCGAGCCGGCGGATGAGATCGGCGATATCTTGGTCGCTTTTGCCGTGAACGTCGACGAAGTGCTCGAACGCGGCTTCCAGTCGTTGCCGCATAGGCGAATAGTCATTCTGCCCAAGCGATATCGCTGATATTTCGAAGCGCGATTTGTCGTGTTCCTCAAACAAACCCGCCGTCAAATAAGCCGTCGCATGCTCGCGGAAGTCGGCCGAGAGATAGGCAACGCGGATGCGGTCATGCGAATAGATTTCGCCCCGCCAGATGGGCGAAAAAGTCGGCTGATCCTGAACGTACCGCCGAGCGCATGGCAGCTGTTCGGCGGCCGTTGTCGGAATCATGAGGGTCGCAAACGGTACGCTAATAACTCGCCGCTCTCTTATCATTGCCAAGAGCTGAGCAATCTCGCCGTCTAAATTGGACCAGTCGCAGACGCGCAGCTTCGAGAGTAGACGCGGCGCGTACAGCAAGTGAGCCTCTGGGAAGTCGGGCTTGAGCGCGAGGACGCGATCGAAGCTCGCAACCGCCGCCTCGTAGCGGCTCAGAGCTATCAGCGCCACGCCGCGACTGAACCAGTCCTCGACCGCGTTAGGCGCCAAGGCCAATGCCCGATCGTAGCTCTCCACCGCTTCTTCGTTGCAGCCGAGCTCACTCAGCACATCGGCGCGATGGCCGTACGCCTGGGCGAGATCGGGTGCGAGCGCAATGGCCCGCTCGAAACTGCTCAGCGCCTCGTTGCGCTGTCCCAGCGCACCCAACGCGCGCCCTAACAACACGTGAGCGCGCGCGTGGCGCGGCTCGCAAGCCAACGATTGGCGCGCGTACTCAGCGCCTTTGGCAAATTGGCCGTTCTGGCACGACATCATGCCGAGATAATAGTGCGCGTCGGCGTTGTCGGGCTCGACGCGCAATACCTCTGCGTAGCGCGCAGCGGCTTCGGCCACAGCACCGCGCCGGTGCAGCGCCAGCCCTTCCTGCAACAGGTCGCTTGCTGTTGAGACAGTCATGCTGCACCAAGCCAGACGATGCCCAGGGCAAAATCAACCAGAATCTGTTAAGCACTCAAGATATTGATAATGTTGAATAATTTTCACCGCTTGATGGTTGCCGGCCAATTGAACCGCTACATGCCGACGACTACAGTGGCCTTAGGCTTGGGTAGTGTGGGTCTTAGATGGCTGATGGTGTCATAACTGATACGGGGCGAAGCGTATTCGTGAGCGCGCCGGACGGGCTGCGGATTCACGTGCGCGAGTATGGCTCGTCCCGATCGCCGGCGTTGCCAGTGGTTTGCCTGCCGGGCCTCACGCGCACCGTCGCGGATTTTGACACACTGGCGCCGGCGTTGGCGGATGCCGGCCCACGCCGTGTTCTCGCGATCGACTCGCGCGGGCGCGGCCAATCCGAATATGACCGCAATCCGGAGAACTACAACCTTCTGGTCGAACTCGGCGATCTCGTCGCCGTGCTCACCGCGCTCTCGGTCGGGCCCGCTGTCTTCGTCGGAAGCTCACGCGGCGGACTGCTCACTATGCACCTGGCGGTGGCACATCCGACGGCGATCGCCGCCGTCGTGCTGCATGACATCGGACCGGTAATCGAGCCAAAGGGACTCATCCGCATCAGAGGTTACGTCGGCAAAATGATGCAGCCACGGAGCTTCGCCGAAGGCGCCGAGATTCTCCGGCGGCTGTCGAGCAGCCAGTTTCCAAACCTGACGCCTGAGCAATGGCTCGCTGCTGCACAGCGTGCCTGGCAGCTGCGCGACGGTGCCATGGCGCCGACCTACGATGTCCAATTGGCGCGCACGCTTGCGGCCATCGATCTTGAGCAGCGCCTGCCGCCGCTATGGAACGAATTCGAAGCGCTGAAGCACGTGCCCATGCTGGTCATCCACGGCGCCAATTCCGACATTCTGTCCGCGGAAACGCTTGCCGCCATGGCAGCGCGGCATCCCGGAATGGAGTCCATCGAAGTGTCCGACCAGGGTCACGTCCCCTTGCTCGAAGGCGACTTGGCCGTTCGGGTCACCAAGTTCGTCATCGCTTGCGACCGAGCGCGGGCCTTGCCCGCTGCGGCGACCGCCGGCGGTTGATCGCGACGCCGCGCTTGGCCGCCCGCGGCTTGCCAAATCGTGCTAGCCTGAATCCCCGCTGACACGCATCGGATTCAGCCGTGAATTTCTTTCACACGCACGTCAGTCCCAGGGCCATTGAGCTCGCCGCCGAGGCGCTGAAAAGCACCTACATCAGCGAAGGAAAGCTCGTGCGGCAATTCGAAAAGGAATTGTCGCGCCAGTTCGGGCTTGTGCGGCCCGTGGCGGTCAACAGCGGCACCAGCGCGCTGCATCTCGGCCTTGCCATTGCGGGCGTTCGACCGGGCGACGAAGTCGTTCTCTCCCCGCAGACCTTCGTGGCCTCAGCGCTCGCGATCTTGATGTGCGGCGCAACACCTGTATTCGCCGATATCCAGCCCATGACCGGCAATATCGACCCGGCGTCGGCACGCGCCAAGATCACGCCGCGCACCAAGGCCATCATGCCGGTGCACTGGACCGGCTACCCCTGCGACATGGACGAACTCAATGCGCTTGCGGGCGAGTATTCGCTCGTCGTCATCGAGGACGCCGCCCAAGCGCTCGGCGCGACTTATAAGGGACGCCCGATCGGCTCGATTTCGCGCCTTACAGCTTTTTCCTTTCAAGCGATCAAGCACCTGACCACCGGCGATGGCGGCGCTTTGTGCTGCGTGGACGAGCCGGACTATCTCGAGGCAAGGCGCAGACGATGGTTCGGGATCGACCGCGATCGCGATCAGCCCTCCGTCCTGGGCGAACGCCAGTACGATCTCAGCGCGGTGGGCTTCAAATACCACCTTAACGACCTGGGTGCGGCGGTCGGCCTCGGCAATCTTCCCGACGTGCGGACCAATCTCGCAAGGCACCGTCACATTGCCCGCACATACCGCGAGGCATTCGCTCAAATTCCAGGTGTCACGCTCCCTGAATCGCGATCCGACCGTGAGAGCTCATATTGGGTCTTCACCCTGTTGGTCGAACGGCGCGAGAACTTTGTGCGCGCGTTGAAGTCGCGCGGCGTCCCGACCAGCGTGGTTCATCAACGCATCGACCGCAATCAGGTCTTTGGGGGAATAAGGGAGGACCTCGAAGGGCAAGCTTTCTTCGATGCCCGGCAGATTGCGCTGCCGGTGCATCCCGGGCTGACCGACCAGCAAATCGCGCAAGTCATCGGCGCAGTCCGAGAAGGTTGGTAGCGCCATGGACAATATCTATTTCGATCCGCGGACGCTCAAATACCTCGGCGTGGGCTGCATTATCGGCAAAACCGTACGCATAAGGCACCCGCAAGACTGCATCATCGGCGACGGGACTATCATCGACGACTTTGCCTATATCTCTGCACGCATCGAGATTGGCAAATATTGCCACCTCAGCTCGCACCTCTCCATTTCGGGCGGACATGAGCGGCGCTTTGTTCTCGGCGACTACAGCACCTTATCCAATCACTGCAGCGTTCATTGCGCATCGTCCGACTACACCACCGTTTCCCTCGACCTGCCGTCAGTGCCAACGGCCGAGAAATTCGGTGGCACCGTTGGAGACGTCATCATCGGACAGCACGTGGTGGTCGGCGCCCATTCGTGCATCCTGCCCGGCGCACACCTGCCCGACGGCTCGGCGTTCGGCGCATATTCCCTGATCAAACCTGACGACTATCAGGCGCTTGGCCTTTATGCCGGAATCCCGGCGACGTTCCGTGGCGTACGCTCCGTTCCGGAAAATGCACCGCAGTTTTTGCGGCAATTGCGCCAAGTCATCAGGGAGCGCGTGCCAGAGGGATGAACCACGACGCGCATTCCAAGGAGTTACGGGCGATGAGCCAGCGCATTTCCGTGCTCGGCGCAACGGGATTTGTCGGGCAAAACTTGCTTGCCGCGCTCAAGCAGACCCACGACCAGTGCTTCACTGCGAGCCGCAGCGAAGGCGTCGATCTGCGCGACCCAATGCAAGCGCGGAACTTTCTCGCGAAATCCCGCCCCGACATCATTGTTAATTGCGCGGCTCACGTCGGCAGCCTGAATTACGTGACCGAACAAGCCGCGACCGTGGTCAGCGACAATTCCCGGCTCATACTGTCCCTCTACGAGGCTATTGCGGCGGAAGCACCCCATGCGATCGTCATCAATCCGATCGCCAATTGCGCCTATCCTGCGGACGCGACTACGTTCGAGGAAGACCGGTGGTGGAACGGTCATCTGCACCGCTCCGTTCTGTCTTATGGCGGCACGCGACGCATGCTGTGGGTTGTTGCCGAGTGCTTTCAGATGCAGCACGGCATTCGCAGCATCCACCTGTTGGTGCCCAACATGTACGGTCCGCACGACTCCACCGATCCCAACAAAGCCCACGCCCTAAACGCGTTGGCGGCAAAATTCGTCAAGGCGAAAGCGAGCGGTCAGGCGGAAATCGTCATTTGGGGCACGGGGGTAGCCGTCCGAGAGTGGCTCTATGCGCCTGATTTTGCCCGCGTGGTCCAAGAGGTGATCGAGAAACCCGACATGCTTGGACTCAACGAGCCCTTGAACGTCGGACAAAATTTCGGCGTCACCGTACGCGAACTTGTCGATCTCGTGTCACGCGCTGTCGGTTACTCCGGCGCGATCAGATTCGATCCCTCCATGCCCGACGGCGCACCCCGAAAGGTCATGGACGATCGGCGCTTTCGCAAGGTGTTTCCTAATTTCGAATTCACCGCGATCGACGCCGGACTCAAGCGCACCATCGAATACTACGAGCGGATCTATCCCTACTGACCGTGTTCGCCCGCCACGGCGCAAAATCGCGGTCTCTGCACAATTCGCATCACGCTACGTGCTTAGCGAACCGCGGACCGGTCGGCTTCGACCCGCACGTCATCGGGCGCCAAGCCGGCCAACCAGCGCCGACAAATTGCCTGGTAGGCACCTTCCATATGACGGGTAAACAAAGCGGTATTGAACAAAGGCGTCGTCAGCCGATTGTGTAACAACTTGGCCCTGATGGCTCCCAGCTTGGCCGGGTCGCTGGCCAATTCAATCGCCATCTTCTCATACTCGTCCTCCGTCTCGACGATCATTTCGGGAAGGCCTATCGCACGCAACAAGCTTGCCCCGACACGCCCGGGCAAGGCTTCGCCAATTTGCGTTAGCACCAGCAGCCCCGCCCATAATGCATCGTCGGCCGTCGTGTGCGCATTGAACGGCAACGTATCGAGAAACAGATCGGCCGATCGATGGCGTGCGAGGTGCTCCGCTATGGACGGCATTCTTCGCGCAAACACCAAGCGCTCCCCAGCAACCCCCCTCGCCTCAGCCTCTCTTCTCAGGTTCGCGGAAGCGGTCACCTTGTCCTCGCGAAGCCACAGCACGCTTCCTTTTACTCGCTCGAGAATGCGCATCCACGAGTCGAAATTGCGTGGGACGATTTTGTAACTGTTGTTGAAGCAGCAGAAGACAAAGCCTTTTTCAGGCAGCCCCAACTCCGTGCGCGAATACGATTTATCCGATACGACACGCTTATCGTCGATCGGTTGAAAGCTATCCGGCAGATAAATGATCTTTTCGGCGTAGTAAGGCCGCTGCGCCGGCGTCACGATTGTCCGGTCAGCGATCAGATAATCAATATAGTCGGCTCCCCTTGTCCCTCCGAGATAGCCGACTTGGAGCGGCGCCGCACGACGCGCGAAGATGCCAAAACGGGCACCTGCGGTATATCCATTGAGGTCGACGAGGATATCGATTTCCGCCGCGCGGATCCGATTCGCGATCTCGTCATCGCTTAATTCCCGGCAATCGACAAAAAGTTCGAAGGCGCGCTGCAGACGCTGGCGCATCTCGGAGCCATCGTCCGGCCCGATCGATATGGCGGTGACTTCGAATTTAGATTTATCGTGTTCCTCGAACATGCCCGCCAAGATCGACGCCACGGCGTGCTGACGAAAGTCCGTCGATACGTAAGCGACCCGGATCCTGTCATGATCATATTTTTCACCGCACCAAAGCGGGCGGGAGGAAGGCGGGTATCTTTTGCTGAACAACCGCGCGCATCGCAATTGCTCGTCGAGCGAGGACGGGAATGCCAGGATGGTGAAGGGGTACACGGGCGCCCCGCGTTTGATGCTCGCAAGGACGCTGGCGCATTCGCTCTTGAAGTTACTCCAATCGCAGAGCTGCATCTGCGCGTAAAGACGCATGCTTCGGGCTTCGGAATCGTCGACTTGGAGTGCCAACGCCTGATTGTAGGCCTCCAAAGCCTCCTCGTAATTTCCGTCGTCGCAATAAATATTTCCGATGTTGTTATAGGCGTCGGCAAAGTCTCGCTTTAGCGTCACAGCCCGTCGATAGCTGGCAAGAGCGTCATCGGGGCGACGAAGACTGACCAGTGTGTTGCCGCGATTGACGTGAGCCTGCGCGAAGTCCGGCCGCAGCGTGACCGCCTTGTCATAGTCATCGAGCGCCTGCTCGAAACGCCGCAGATGCTGGAGCGCCATACCGCGATTGTTATAGACGTCGGCAGATGCCGAGTTCAGTGCAATTGATTGATCGTATTGCTGCAGAGCCTCCTGCGCACGACCGCTCGCCAGCAAGGAGGCCGCATAATTATTGCGCGCGTCCAAATGCCGCGGATTTGTCTGCAGAATTTGTTCGTAGTACTTCGCTGCCTCTTCGTGCCGCGCGGCCATGCTTAGCGCGACGGCGAGATTGTATTGCGCATCCGCAAACTCCGGCCGCATACCCGTGGCGCGGCGGAACATTTCGATTGCACCAGGCAGGTCGCGCTGCTCCGCGTGGAGCATGGCCAGCAGATAAATACCTTCAAAGCTGTCGGGCGCCTCGCGCACGACACGCCTGCAGACCTTGACGGCCTCGGAAATGCGCCCTGCCCGCTGATGATCGAGCGCAGCCTGCAGCTGGCGAAATTGATCCGGCGTTGTCATGCGGACGCCATCTTAGACTCCGGCGTCTTTGTCGTCCGCAGCCAAAGGAGCAAAGTGTCGGAGAAGACGAGGTTTTATTTGCGAAAGCCGCAAGGAAGCCAAACCAGACAGCCATTGCAGTGTAGCCGTCTGGTGGGGCGCAATCGCCCGCGGACCAAGCCAAATGAAAATCCCCGGCGGGAGAGCCCGCCGGGGATCCGGAAGTTACGCCGTGATCAGACGATCAGGGCAGGAAGTCCTTGTGCGCACGAATGGTGAAGGACCAGTCGCTCTCATTGGCCACAGCACAGTTTCCGTTGGCCAATCCGCAGGCCGAAGGTGCCCCTACGCCAACGCTCGCCGGGAT
>JASHVC010000325.1 GCA_030039655.1 Xanthobacteraceae bacterium
CGCTGCCGCGACATTTCCAGCAGGCCGAAATGCGATATGCGGCCAACCTGGATGCGGGCGCGGTCCTGCTTCAGACACTCCTTCAACCGCCGTTCCACCGAGCGGTTGTTGCGCTTCTCGTCCATGTCGATGAAGTCGATGACGATCAGGCCAGCGAGATCGCGCAAGCGCAGCTGGCGGGCGATCTCGTCCGCCGCTTCCATATTAGTCTTGAGCGCAGTGTCCTCGATGTGGTGCTCGCGCGTAGCGCGGCCGGAGTTTACGTCGATCGCCACCAGGGCTTCGGCTTGATTGATCACAATGTAGCCGCCCGAGCGCAACTGCACCGTGGGCGAGAACATGGCGTCGAGTTGATTCTCGACACCATAGCGGGACAACAGCGGCTGCGTATCCGAGTAAAGTTTCACGTTCTTCGCATGGCTCGGCATGAGCATGCGCATGAAATCCTTGGCCTCGTGGTAGGCCTCGCTGCCGGCGACGGTGACTTCGTCGATATCCTTAGAATAGAGATCGCGGATCGAACGTTTGACCAACGAGCCTTCCTCGTAGACGAGCTTGGGCGCGGTCGATTTCAACGTTAGGTCGCGGACGGTTTCCCAGAGCCGCAACAAATATTCAAAATCGCGTTTGATCTCGGTCTTGGTGCGGCTCGCTCCGGCGGTGCGCAGGATGACGCCCATGCCCTCGGGGACTTCCAACTCCTGGGCGATTTCCTTCAGCCGCGAGCGGTCTTCTCCACTGGTGATCTTGCGGCTGATGCCGCCGCCGCGCGCCGTGTTGGGCATCAGCACCGAGTAGCGGCCGGCGAGCGACAGATAGGTCGTAAGGGCCGCGCCCTTGGTGCCGCGCTCCTCCTTGACCACCTGCACCAGCATGACCTGCCGGCGCTTGATCACTTCCTGGATTTTGTACTGGCGGCGGTAACGCGGCGCCCGATCGGGCACTTCCTCGAGAGCGTCGGCGCCGCCGACGGACTCGACGACTTCTTCGCTGTTTTCGCCGTTCTCCCCATCGCCGTCCTCGGCGCCGTCACCATCCTCTGTGCTCTCCCGGGCAACAATGGATTGCTCGGTGAGTTCGCCGGTCAGATCCGACTCGATGTCTGACACCACGGTCTCAGACACTGCGGCTTCTGACTTAAACGAGGGCATCTCGGACTCAGGCTCATCCGATTCCGGTGCCGCTTCGGCCGGCTCGGCTTCACTGGGCTCAAGCTCAGCGGTGAGTGGTGGCTCGTCGTGTTCCGCAGTGTTTCGCTCGGCCGCTGCAGAGGGCTCCTCGGTCTCGCCGGTTGAGAAATCAGGCTGCGCGGAGAAGTCTGCGGGATGCTCGCCCGCAAGTTCTGCGGTTTCGGCGACTTCGGTCGCCGTGTGCTCGGTGGTGCCTGAATCAGCGTCGGGCGACTCGGCCACATCGCTGCGCATAACCTCGCCGTCGCGTCGCGCGGCCGATCGCCGGTTATCGCGGCGATGCCTCCGTGACCGCCGGTCGATTTCGTCGTCAGCGTCGCGTTGGGCCCGCTGTTCCTCGTCGATCAGCGCTTGCCGGTCGGCAACCGGAATTTGATAGTAGTCCGGATGAATTTCGCTGAAGGCGAGAAAGCCGTGGCGGTTGCCGCCGTAGTCGACGAAAGCAGCCTGGAGTGACGGCTCGACGCGCGTCACCTTCGCTAGATAAATGTTGCCTCGGAGCTGCTTGCGCGAGGCGGATTCAAAGTCGAATTCTTCGACGCGATTGCCGCGCAAGACGACCACCCGGGTTTCCTCCGGATGCGTCGCGTCGATGAGCATTTTGTTGGCCATTTGTAAATCTCATGCGGGCCAGCGCGCCGCCGCTTCCCTGCCGCATCGGCGAGGGTCGACGGTGACGGGCCCAATTGTCGGTGAATGGAACGGATCGGAAATGCCAAGTCCGCTAAGTAGGGTCGATCGGCGAGTGGGCGAGCGCCGCATGGGCGTTGCCGCACTAACTTGAAGCGAACCTCGACTTGCGTCCTGAACATGAACTCCCAACCGCTATTGTGAAGCGGCAGCGCTCGGCGCCGCCGCGCGTTCTTCAATTCCTGACGGTATTCGCTAAGGCGTGACAGCAGCGCCCCCTCGGCTGTTGACGCGCACGACGCGAGGTTCCGGTTGTCCTCTCCCTCAAGGGTATCGGCGCCGCCTCCGCGTTCCGCATTCCTCTGCGCACCGGCGCATGAGGAGGGTTGGGAAGCCGCATCCGCCTACCTCCCGTCATGTCCAAGGGAGGCAATTGGCAACGGATGTGCCGGATGCCCTAACGCGACGCAACCGGAACCTTTCACCATCAGCCCGATCTTCATAAGGCCCCAGACCGGGAATTGGCAAGCCGCCTGTGGGATTTGACTGAACAGGTATAGTTTCACCTTGCCACGGGGTGCGTTCTGCGGCCACTTAGGCCGGGGTTAACCACGCATCCGTAAGGAATTTAGCGTGAAATAAGGCGGGTACGAGGGGATTCAAGCCGATGGCGGTGGGGACGGCGAGAGGGGTGTTCCTCGCTGTGCTGCTTGTCGGGGCCGTGTTGGCGGCCGGCCGGCCTATGGCTGCGGCCCCCGACTCATATCCTGTGGCGACCGATGTTCGGCTCGGCGGCGATGACGGCCAGACCCGATTCATCCTCGACCTGAGCCGGAAGATTGACCTGCACGCCTTTACGCTCGCCGACCCTTACCGGGTCGTGATCGACATTCCGGAAGTGATCTTCAAGTTGCCCCAGAAGGCCGGCGAGAGCGGTCGCGGCCTCATCAAGGCGTTCCGGTTTGGCCTGATGATGGAGGGCGGCTCGCGCATCGTTCTCGACGTGACCAAGCCCGTGCGCATCGACAAGGCCGTTGTAATGGAACCGGCGGCAGGCGATCCGGCGCGATTGGTGCTGGTGCTGGTGCCGACCGATCGCGAGACCTTCTTGCGCAAGATGGCGCTCGACGACAAAGCGAATGCCAAGGTTACGACCAAATCTGAAGCGGAGGCCGCGAACGGCGATACTCGTCCAGTCTTGGTGCTCGATCCGGGCCACGGCGGCATCGACACGGGCACCCGCGCGCCCAGTGGGGAAATGGAGAAGGACATCGTCCTTGGCGTCGCCCAACGGGTTCGCGCCCGAATCGAGAAGTCCGGCAAATACCGCGTCGTCATGACGCGCACCGACGACACATTTATTCCGCTTGCCGAACGCGTCGATATCGCACGCCAAGCCGACGCTTCGCTGTTTGTCTCCTTGCATGCCGATTTCCTCCCACATCGCGAAGGGGACGCGCAGGGGGCAACAATTTACACGTTGTCGGATAAGGCTTCCGATCCTGAGGCAGCCAAGCTAGCCGAGGAAGAAAACCGTGCGGATGTGATTGCCGGCGTGGATCTTAAGAGCCAACCGAACGACGTCGCCGGCATCCTCATCGACCTCGCCGAGCGTGAGACCAAGACTTTTTCGCTGCAGTTTGCCCACAAACTTGCCGCGGAACTGAAAGGTGTGACGCGACTCCACAAGGATCCGGTCAAATCCGCCGGGTTCCGGGTGCTGCGAGCGCCGGACGTGCCTTCGGTGCTGGTGGAACTGGGTTACGTCTCGAACAAAGACGATCTCAAGTCGCTTTTGTCCGACGCTTGGCGCGACCAGATGGCGGATTCGATCGCCAAGGCCATCGAGGCCTACCTTTCGACGCACGTGGCTGGCGCGAGCACGGGCGCAAACTGAGGATTTTCCTGTGCCTAAGTGGCCTCAGTTTGAACAAAAAACCGAGCCACGAGACCCTATGAACGAGGGTCGCTCTGGCGGGCTCGCGCCGTTTCCGCCAAAATGGGGTGCTGACCTGCGCTGGCAGGTGAATCGGTCTGGACTGCATGCCGGCCGAGAGCGGGCGGGACGCCTTCAATGAAATTTCTGTTGCGTTTCCTGGGACTCCTGTTCGCGACCGGGACAACTTTGTTCCTGGTGGCCGTTGTGGGGGTCGCCGGCCTGCTCTGGCATTTCTCTCAAGGCCTGCCGGACTACTCGCAGCTCCAGGACTATGAACCGGCGGTGATGACGCGCGTGCACGCCACCGATGGTTCGCTGCTCGCTGAATACGCCACGGAACGCCGGCTCTATCTGCCGATCCAGGCAGTGCCGAAGCTTGTCAAGAACGCCTTCATCGCCGCCGAAGACAAGAATTTTTATGAGCATCCCGGCGTCGACGTGTACGGCATCGGGCGTGCCGCCATGTCGTACATTCAGAACTACGGCAGCAATCGCCACCCGCAGGGCGCGTCGACCATCACGCAACAGGTGGCGAAGAACTTCCTGCTCGGCAATCAGGTCACCTTCGACCGTAAGATCAAAGAAATGCTGCTGGCGCTCAAGATCGAGCGCGCTTACTCGAAGGACAAGATCCTCGAGCTATACGTGAACGAGATTTATCTCGGCTTCGGCGCGTATGGGGTCGCTGCCGCTTCGCTGCTCTATTTCGACAAATCGGTGCACGAGCTCTCCGTCGCGCAAGCGGCCTATCTCGCCGCGTTGCCGAAGGGTCCGAATAACTACAATCCGTTCCGCCGCCACGACGAGGCGGTGGCGCGGCGCAATTACGTGATCGATCGCATGATCGA
>JASHVC010000326.1 GCA_030039655.1 Xanthobacteraceae bacterium
TGATCCGCCTGTTCGCTGACGGCGGCGCCAGCAACCTCGGGCGCGGCGCGCAGATGGATTGGTGTGTTGTAGTCCTCGCCCAGTGCGTCGAGTTGCACGTCGGACAGCGCGGTCACGTCACTTGAAACCTGCGCCGCAATGGCACGGTAGCTGCGCGCCAACAGTTCGAAGCGCAGACGGTCCCGTGCTCGCTGTGAGAGATAAAGGAACTGCTCGGCATCGTGTTCGAGCTTATCGCGCGTTGCCGTCGTCAGGGACTTCAGCGCAATCGTGGTCCGGTCCTCGCCGCGCCGCAGGTCGTAGGTCCGCGCCAGATGATCGAGTGCCCGCCCGCGCTCGCCTTGGCCGAGCCAGAGAAAGCCCAAAGCGCGATGCGCTTCATAATGCTGCGGGTCCAGTCTGGCGGCGCGCTCGAAGGCGGTGACCGCGTCCTGGCTCTCGCCGAGCCGCAGCAGCGCGACGGCGCGGTTGTAATGAGCCGAGACGAAGCCGGGATCGGCGCTCAGCGCCTGTTCGAAACAGCCGACGGCGTCCCGATGGCGGCCCTGGGCGGCGATGGCTAGACCAAGGTTGTGTGTGACCGCGGGATCGGCTGTCGCCATCGCCAGGGCCGCCCGATAGGCGCTTTCGGCTTTCTCCGGCCGCCCGGCCTGGAAATGGGTTATGGCCTCGGCAACGAGTGCGTCAAATTCGTCCGACCTCTGCTTCGCCACTGCGGCTGCTCCCGCAATCGATGTTACCGGCCCTGCCGATCCTGCTGTACGAAAATTGGAAAAAATCTTGATTTTGGTACACGGTGCCACTAATGTACTCTGGTGCTTCACTTAGCCGTGGGTCGGCTCCAGTTCCGCGCCCAAAACCACTGCCACGCCTTCGGCTCCTGGCGGTCGGCTCGGAGCGCGCCATCGTTCGGCGTTTCGGGGCGGCCCGTTGGCTCCTATCCGGTGAGAGGTGTATCGGTTTCCCATGACGACGCGCATCACCTTCTCAAGCCCGATGACTAGCATCGGCACGTTGGCCTTGGACGAGCGCGCTATCGTCTATCGTGGTCCCGAGACGATTAAGTGGAAGGTGGTGTCGAACTAAGAGGTCGAGTGCCTTTTCCCTCCCCTTCCACGGGGAGGAAAGGAGCCGAGGGAAACGAATGACAGCCTTGCCCGACAAAGAGGTGATGGCCGAGCTAACCGCCAAGATGCTGCTCGAGGTGGAGGCGGTCCGTTTCATGACCGACAAGCCTTTTACCTTCACCTCCGGATGGGCGAGTCCGGTCTACACCGATTGCCGGCGGCTCATTTCTTTTCCGCGTGTGCGGCAGACGCTGGTTGACTTCGGCGTGGCCACGATCTTTCGCGACGTCGGCTTCGAGAAATTTGACGCGGTTGCGGGCGGCGAGACGGCGGGCATTCCGTTTGCTGCGTGGATGGCCGACCGCATGATGCTGCCCATGCAATATGTGCGCAAGAAGCCGAAAGGGTTCGGCCGCAACGCGCAGATCGAGGGCAACATCGAGGATGGCGATCGCGTGTTGCTGGTCGAGGACATGACCACCGACGGCCGCAGCAAGGTGAATTTCTGCAAAGCGCTACGCGGCGCCGGCGCCGAGGTCGAGCATGTGTTCGTGTTCTTCTTCTATGACATCTTTCCCGAAGGCAAAAAAATCCTCGGCGACCTCGCTGTTACGCTGCACTCGCTCGCCACCTGGTGGGATGTGTTGGAGGTGGCGAAGAAGAGCGGCAAGTTCGATAAGGGCAAACTCAAGGAAGTGGAAAAGTTCATGAAGGATCCGTCCGGCTGGTCGAAGGCGCACGGCGGCGTCGCCGTAGCGGCGGAGTGATGTGACGAAAACGCAAAAGAAGATGACCAGAACGAGGTAGCAGGAAATGCCAAATGAAGTTGCGGACGTAATCGTCGTCGGCGCCGGTAACGCGGCGTTCTGCGCGGCGCTGGCGGCCCAAGAGCAGGGCGCCAAGGTGCTGATGCTGGAAGCGGCGCCAGAAGACGAATCCGGCGGCAACAGCCGCTTCACCGCCGGCTCGATCCGCGTCGTCTATAACGGCATTGACGACATCAAAACGCTGGTGCCCGATCTCACCCAGGCGGAAATCGAGACCACGGATTTCGGCACCTATACCGCCGATCAGTTCTTCGACGACATGGCGCGGATCACGCAGAACCACGCCGATCCCGATCTGGTCGAGCTTCTGGTCACGCGCAGTTTCGATTCGCTGAATTGGCTGCGCCAGAAGGGCGTGCGGCTCATCCCGATTTACGGTCGCCAGGCGTTCAAGATCGACGGCAAGTTCAAGTTCTGGGGCGGGCTGACGGTTGAATCCGTCGGCGGCGGCCCTGGCCTCGTGCAGATGGAGACCGAGGCGGCCAAGAAGCGCGGGATCGAAATCCGCTATGCGACACGCGGCGTGAAATTGATTGGCGACGGCAACCGGGTCGAAGGCGTTCGCGTCAAGCACGACAACAGGTACGAAGACCTTCACGCCGGTTCGGTCGTACTCGCCTGCGGTGGCTTCGAGGCGAACTCGGAGATGCGCACGCGTTATTTCGGCCCGGGCTGGGACATGGCGAAGGTGCGCGGCTCCCGTTACAACACCGGCGACGGCATCCGCATGGCGCTGGACATCGGCGCGAGTCCGTGCGGCAACTGGTCCGGCGGGCACGCCGTGCAGTGGGAGATGAACGCGCCGGAATTCGGCGACCTCGCGGTGGGCGACCAATTCCAGAAGCACTCCTACCCGTTCTCGATCATGATCAACGCCACGGGCAAGCGCTTCGTCGATGAAGGCGCTGATTTCCGCAACTACACTTACGCCAAATACGGCCGGGTGGTGCTCGAGCAGCCCGGCCAGTTTGCCTGGCAGATCTTCGACCAGAAGGTGAAGCATCTGCAGCGCGACGAGTACAGGATTCGCCAGATCACCAAGGTGACGGCGAACACCATCGAGGAATTTGCGCAGAAGCTCGAGGGGGTGAACGCGGCGGAATTTCTCAAGACCGTGAAGGAATGGAACGCCGCGGTGAAGAAGGACGTGCCGTTCAATCCCAATGTTAAGGACGGCCGCTGCACCGTGGGCCTGGCCATCAACAAGAGTAACTGGGCGAACACGATCGATGCACCGCCGTTCGAGGGCTACGCGGTGACCTGTGGCCTGACCTTCACCTTCGGCGGCCTGCGCATCAACACCGATTGCGAAGTGCTCAACACCGACTACCAGCCAATCCGCGGCCTCTACGCGGCGGGTGAACTAGTCGGCGGCCTGTTCTACTTCAACTATCCGGGTGGGTCGGGCCTGATG
This sequence comes from Xanthobacteraceae bacterium, assembly GCA_030039655.1. The sequence continues at coordinate 3,309 of JASHVC010000326.1, forward strand.
TCCGGCACCGTGTTCGGCAAGATCGCCGGCACATCAGCCGGGAGAGCCGGAAAGAACTAACCATGGACGTCAAGGTCAAGCGACCGCTCAACGAACTCTCCGCCTCCGAGATCACGAGTAAGATCGCTGCCGGCGAGACCACCTGCGAAGCTGTGGTTCGCGATTGCCTCGCGCGCGTCGCCGCGCGCGATGGTGTGGTGAAAGCGTGGGTCAACTTCGATCCTGAAATTGCGCTCGGTCAGGCGCGCAACCTTGATCGCGCATCCACGCGCGGCCCACTGCACGGCGTGCCGATCGGTCTGAAAGACACGATCGATACCTTCGACATGCCGACCGAGATGGGCTCGCCGATCTATCGCGGCAACCGGCCGCGCGCCGATGCGGCGTGCGTGGCGCTGCTGCGCCGCGCCGGCGCCATCATCCTCGGCAAGACCGCCACTTGCGAGTTTGCCGGCAGTGCGCCCCCGCAAACGACCAATCCGCATAATGCCACACACACCCCCGGCGGTTCGTCGAGTGGCTCAGCGGCGAGCGTCGCCGATCACATGGTTCCGGCGGCGCTTGGCACACAGACCGGCGGCTCGATCTTAAGGCCGTCATCGTTCTGCGGTATCTTCGGTTACAAGCCGACCTACAACACCATCAACAAAATCGGTGTTTGGCCGGCCGCGGACTCGATTGACACGATCGGTTGGCTCGGTCGCTCCATCGACGACATGGAAATGCTGACGACCGTGCTGCGCATGCAGACGCCGCAGCCGCCGCGCAAACTCAATGGGGCGCCGCGCATCGGCGTCTGGCGCACCGACTTGTGGGACACGGCATTGCCGGAGTCCAAAGCCGCCATCGAGGATGCGGCGACAAAGCTCGGCAAGGCGGGCGCCGCCGTCCGCGATATCGAGTTGCCAGAAGCATTCAACGGCTTGCACGTCGTCGCGCGCTCGACGATTGCGTTTTACGAGCGCGCCGCCTGCATGGCGTTTGCCTGGGACCATCATCGCGAGAAACTGTCGCCGCAGATGCAACGTTACATCGAAAATGGACTCAAGATTTCGCGCGACGAACACGTCACCGGCATGAAGCGTGTCGACGAGTGTCGCGTGCTCCTGGGGCCGGTGTTCGAGAAGTATGACGTCCTGCTGGTGCCCTGCGTGCCGGGCGAGGCGCCGAAGGGTCTTGGCGCGACCGGCGATCCGAGCATGCAGGCGATTTGGACAGCGCTTCACACGCCGACCATGACACTGCCAAGCCATCGTGGACCTAACAATCTGCCGGTCGGCATTCAGTTGGTAGGCCAGCGCTATGACGACGATCGCCTGTTCGCCTGCGCACGCTGGGTTTGGGACAAGATCGGCGCGCCGGAGATGATTGGAGTGCAGTCGTGATGTTTTCAGCGTCGTCATGCGCGAGCTTGACCCCGCGCTTCCATACGATCTTTCGGCTCGCTCAACCTCAGCATGGATTGCCGGGTCGAGCCCGGCAATGACG
>JASHVC010000327.1 GCA_030039655.1 Xanthobacteraceae bacterium
CTGGCCGGCGCTGTTTAGGATCGTCCAACGGGAGCGGTCGGTGGACCACTTTTGACCTTGAGCCCGTGAGATCGATAACGGTTTCGGCGAGTTGGCGAATCGTAAACTCGCTTGGATTTCCGAGATTCAGGGGACCAACAATATCGTCCTTGCTGGCCATGAATCGAACCAAGCCACGCGCCCATCGTTCGGATGCATGCGCGGTCCGTACGTGTTGAAGATACGCGCTACCTTGATGCGCATTCTGTGCTGCCGGTGATAGTCAAAGAACAGAGTTTCCGCGCAACGTTTGCCCTCGTCGTAGCATGACCGCGGACCGATCGGATTTACGTTTCCCCAATACTCTTCGCATTGCGGATGCACCTCGGGATCGCCATACACCTCCGAAGTTGACGCCTGCAGGATTTTGGCCTTCACCCGCTTGGCAAGGCCGAGCATGTTGATGGCGCCGTGCACGCTCGTCTTGGTGGTCTGCACTGGATCGAATTGGTAGTGGATCGGCGATGCCGGGCAGGCCAGATTATAGATTTGATCAACCTCCACGTAGATGGGCAAGCACACATCGTGGCGCATGAGCTCGAAGCGAGGATCGGCGAGTAAGTGATGTATATTGCGACGCGATCCTGTGTAGAAGTTATCAACACAGAGGACTTCCCAACTCTCGCGGAGGAGTCGCTCGCAAAGATGCGAGCCAATGAAACCTGCACCGCCTGTAACCATAACGCGGGGTTCGTCTAGCATAGTGTTCTGCTTTCAATTGTTTCTGGATAAGCTGAAACGAACGCTAGCTTTTCAGTACGCTACCCAACCATCAGTGGTGACCTCTCCGATTCATTGGGGACCAGAGCAAGCGCGTCGAGCAATCGACGTTTGAACCGTTTCCGCGTGAAGTGTGCCTCGTACACAGCCCTCGCCTTTTCACCGATCTCAGGCCAGCGAGGCCTCTTTTCGAGGACGCGGCACAGAGCGGCGCAGATATCTTCCGCCGTGTTGTTCGGTAAAATGAATCCGGACTCGCCGTCGCTCAGATAGTGCGAGACTCCGGTCGAGCTACTGGTGACAAGAACTTTATTTGCTCCAAGCGCATCGATCGCTGTTGTAGGTCCAGCGTCGTCAAGGGATGGGACTAAGACAATGTCGGCGAGTCGGATGAGCCGTGCCACTTGCGGCTGACTAAGTTCGTTGCGAAAGATAATTTCGAAATTATGTTCCGCGGAATCTTCCACAGCAGTCCTGAAGTCGGGGTCCAATGTTCGGCCGGCGAGCACAAGGCGGCACTCCGCCTGGATTTCGCGCGGCAGCATCTTGAAACCCGCCACTGCGAGGTTTTGACCCTTCCGGGGCTCGTAACTTCCTATAAGAACGATGACGACCTTGTTCTCAAATTCGTCCGGTCCTTCTAGGGCCACGTCAGGTAATTCGTCGACACCCGGTTCGATACTGATCGCCTCGAGTCCGCAATACTCCTTCATGTTCGCAGCCGAGAGTGGGCCTTCAGCCCAGATCGCTGTCGCTGCCGCCAGTCCGTCGCGAAAGCCCGGTACGTTGTCGCGCAAATGACGTATAAGCTCGGTCTCGTGACAATGCAGATAGACCGGAAGATAAGGTGCGAGCTGTTTGGGCAATGGCCAACAGGCGATCGTGTTGCATATCGCAATATCGAAATTCCTTGCCAAATTGATCACGGTTTCGTGCCCTGAGAGTGTTAGTGGGTCTACAATGATGTCTGCGCCGATTTCGATGAAGCGGCGTCTATAAGGCCCATCCTCGGGGGACATAACGAGGACGTAATGGCCGGCGTCCAGCAACACTTTCGCGGCCTCGTGCAAGCAGCGTGGTGCTCCACTCGCGCTCAGATCGTGAGAGAATAGAATAAAGTCCTTTCCGGTTATGGGCTGTACACGAGCGCTCGCCGTCTCAAGCAAAAAGTCATCTTGCGAATCGATGTAAACTAAATCGCGCATTTTCGAAGGGAAGTAGGGATCGCGATCGCAGTAATGTCCCCAGCGTTTAAGAAGGAAGATATCGGCTTTGTCCTTCTTGAACGCCTTCAGCTTTGTCTTCTTCTGCGCTTCTTCTGCTCCCATCGCTACGTGACCGATATGCGTTAGCTCGGCATGAGGTGTATACGCGCAGCTGTATCCAAGAGCTCGAATTCGAAAAGACAAATCCAAGTCAGAATGGGCAATCGGCGTGTGGTGGCTGTCCCACCCGCCAACTTCATTAAAGATTCGCTTTGAGACAGCGAGACAAGCGCCGCTGAGGACAGAGACTTCACGTTGGCTTTGGGCCAAGTTTACATAGGCAGTGGTTTGCGATGGATAACTGTGGAAGGCGGTTCCGACCAATCGGCGGACGCCCGTAACCATGCCCGCATATTGAATTGTGCCGTTTTCGTAGACCAGTTTCGGACTCACACCGCCGACAGCCGGCATCGAGGCGACTTCCAAAAGTGTTTCAATCCAATCCTGGGAAATGACCCTCACGTCGTCGTTTAGGAAGATCAGATAGTCGCCCTTAGCCTCCGATGCGCCGGAATTGCACTTGTCGGCGAAGTTGAAAGGCCGATCGTATCTTACAAACCGCACATTTGATGACCTAAGCTCGCTCGCCAGCGAGCCGATGATTTTGGAGTTGGTGACGACAATCACTTCGACATTTCGATAGGTGCTCTTAGAGACGATCGACTCAACGGTATTTAGAATGCTGGAGCGTGTATCCGACGGGACAATGATCGATACCATTGGCGATGGCTGCTCAATCCGACGCTTCACCCTATTGGATGACGGAAGCGCGATGGCGACACCGCCATAACCACGCCGGTCAGCGGCCTCTTGCAGTGCCGCAATGTTGCTGATGCGGGCTTGGGGTTTGTCGCCGGTTGCACCCGATCCTGGGATCATCCGCCACCCATAAAGGCAGTCGTCAAGGTGGATGACCTTGTGCGCCAGATCGGCCGCACGTAGCGCGAGATCATAATCTTGGGAAAGGTCGTATTCGGAACGAAAACCACCGAGGCGTTCAATCAAGGATCTTCGATAGACCGAAAGATGTCCGGTATACATGAAGCTATTCAATAACAACGGACTCCAATCCGGCTTGTAAAACAAATCGTGGACTAAATTATCGTTATCGATCTTGCATTCGTCGCTATAGACGAGGTCCACGTCATCGGGTTGTGCAAGTTGCTCCGCGACGCGTTCGAGAGCGTCGCGCGTGAGCATGTCGTCATGATCAAGTAATGCGATATACGATCCTGTAGCGACTTCCAGAGCCCGATTTGTCGCTTCGGAAATCCCCGATCGCTTTGTGGAAAATCGAACCTTTATTCGCGGATCGACACTTTGATAATAGTGTAACAGCCCTTCAATATCTGAACGCTGCGAAAAATCATCTACGATTATCAATTGCCAATTTGCGTATGTTTGGAACAGTACCGATAAGATGGCTCTTTGAAGGAAGGCGAGTTGCGTCCTGTAAACAGGCATCAAGACCGAGATCGTGTGACCATGTTGGACGTGGCCGGCAAGCGCCGGTTCGAACTCAAAACGTTTGCCTGATTCCAAGCGCTGCCGATTGTATCGGCTAAGAATAGGCGTGCTGAAAATCGGCAGATTGCACCCGTCTATCCTGTAAGTCGGATTAATCGAGAGCTTTTCTTTTTCGAAGTAAATCTCGCCGTTCGGCGCGGAATCCTTCGCCATAGCGCTGTGGCGAAGGTTGCGTATCGCCGCGACGACTTCGGCGTCACGCTCGTTCTTTCGCTCATCGACAACTGTCGGTGGCAACGGAGGTTGAATTTTCGGTTCTTGCGAAGGAGCGAGTGCTCTATTGGCCCAACGGACTGTTCTCTGGCGGAGGGATCGAATCCGGGCCGGCACGAGAGAGCGCGCGAACGCCACATATGATTTTTTTGCACTCCGTTTTGCCGCCAATCTGGCTCGAGTTGGCACGTACGATAGGATTGCCCGCGCCGGCGCAGTGACGCGCCAAGTGGTTGATCTGGTGACCGCTTGAAGGGCGCTCTCGGTTTGACGCAATGCCCGTTCGAGCTCCCGGCGCTGTCGCGAAGCTTCCCCTCGTTGCTCGGCGATTTCCGCTTTCTGCTCGGTAATCTTTGCCTGGTGCGCGGCAATCTCCGCCTTGCGAGCATCGAGTTCCGCCATGGCCGCAACAAGTTTTTGCTTCTCTTGCGAAAGCAAAAGCATGTCCTCGCTGTTTACGTTCAAATTTCCGACTTCGTGGGTGTCGCAGCTCCTGATGTTAAAGGGGCTCCGCACCGCATCAGCCAACAGTTTCTTTGGTAGAGTGCGCAGTTCGACATGGCCCTTGCCGAAAACCATGACGCAGTCGTTCCAAATTTCGGCCTCGCGGCGGGCAATAAACGACTCGATCAGCGTCACGTCTTTGCCTTCGTGGGCTGCCCATGCAACCAGGGCCAGCCCCGCATCCGGATAGAACCGCCAGTTGTCTACCGGATGGCTATGATAAAACCCATTCGAAGGCGCATTCAGATAGATGTAACCGGCTGGCTTGGTCACCCGGACCATTTCTAAAAAAGTCAACCAGAACATCTGATCATGCTCGAAGCATGATGATGCGATGGTTGCGTCGAAATGATTATCTTCGAACGGAAAGGAATAAGGGTTCTCAAGAATCACATCGACGCCATCACCCGTCGAGATATCGATTCCAATGTATTGCGAGCCGGGAGGTGCACAGTCGCGCAGCGTCCCGTTGATGTTCTGCGATCCGACGTCGAGAATGCGCGGGCATGCACCGGCGAGATATTTCTCTAAGAACTTCTGACCAATTTCGAACGCTGTGTCGTGCATTGTTGAGTCTATTTTGCAAGGAGCGGCTGGCTGCCGGCTTCCTGTGCCCGCTCGCAAAAGTGTTGATGCGCGGCCGACATCTTCTGCGAGGGAATCCGGCGCTGCTTCGCTGCGCCAGCCGTCCGCAGCGCAGCACCGAGCCGCCGCGCACGGTCGCGAATCAAATCCGCGAGCGCTAGATTTTTTCTCGAGCCTGCCCCAGGCCCCGTTCTTTCGACCATTCCGTCACTCGGTCTGCAGCTTCAGCCCCTGCCTGCGCTGCGCGATTAAAGTTTTCGGCGCACAACCGATTGGATATGATCATGGTATAATGCAACTGATGGAATATAGGCTAGGTCGACGGCATCTGCTGATTGTGAATGGAGTGGATAAGTTGAAAATGGTAGTCTGATCAGGCCGCTGCTGGTGGGGCGCCGGTTTCAAGGCGGCGTTCGGGGCTCCGCGTTAGCCCTTTGATCATTGGTTCGCGCCGCTTGGAAACCGCGTAGCCATGCCGTACATGTGCGGACGGGGCCGGCCGAACGGGGCGCAGTCTTGCGAAGACCCGAGCCGGTCCTCGGCCATAAGCCGGTACAGCCGGCCGGTCAGTCTCAGTGGCGGGGTAGCTCAGCTGGTTAGAGCAGCGGAATCATAATCCGGAGGTCGGCGGTTCAAATCCGCCCCCCGCTACCAACCCCCGTCCAACCCGGAGCCGATCCGCCGGCCGCTTGCAGCCCGTCCTGCTCAATCTTCATCCACGCCCGCTTGTGTGAAGGGATGAATTTCACGCCGCGATTTTCACGTACTCGAAATCGCCGGGCTTGTTGTCGATGCCGACGCGCGGCGGCGCGATCCAACTGGCGAATTTGCCGGGCTCGGTGACCGGCTTCATCAGGCTGGCGATAAAGTCGCCGTCGTCCTTCGACGGAAGCCACTGGCCATGCTCGCGCTGCCACGTCGCGTCGTCGATGAGCTGTCCGGCCGGCGATACGCGCGCGTCCTTGAACTCGCCGATCTGGCGGTGGAAGCCGACGTGCGGCAATTCGAGTTTGAAGGCGACGCCGACCTTGTCGATGATCTTGTTCCAGCGGTCGATGCCGCGCTGGCAATCGGCGGTGTAGTCGTCGCGCAGCCGCATGTTGATCGCGGTGAGCGCCG
>JASHVC010000328.1 GCA_030039655.1 Xanthobacteraceae bacterium
AGACGCCGCGCCAGCTTCAGTACTTGTTCGTGCACCAGGCCGCCCAGCATGACGTGCGGCATCTGCGCCAGTTGGCGCTCGACAGCCGCGCGGATGTGGGGGTGGTTGTAGCCATGGCAGGCCGTCCACCACGAGGCGATGCCGTCGATCAATTCGCGGCCATCAGCGAGCAAGATGCGGCTGCCGCGGGTGGCCGCAACCGCTAGCGGCGGGCTCGCGGCCTTCATCTGCGTATAGGGCAGCCAGACGTGGTCTAGCCCGTCGGCGTACCAGCGAGGCCGTGCCGCACCCCCGGTCCGCTGGTTTTCGCTAGTATTGCCAGACATTCGGCGCTTTCATGCCCGCGAGGGCTTGCCAAAGGCCGCTATTTTGCCTGCGGGGTTCTCCGAGGTCACGATAGATTCTCGGTTTCTGCGGGGGCGTTGGACTGGGAGGCGATGCGGTCGCTTGACGTGTTTGCGTGGGACAAGCTTGCGGCGCTGGAACTGCAGCGGCTGCGCCGCGCGCCTGTGGCGACGGAACGCCGGGGGATTTACGCCGAGCGCAACGGGCGTCGCCTGCTCTCGTTCTCTTGCAATGATTATCTCAATCTTACGCAGCATCCGGCGCTCATCGCGGCCGCAATCGAGGCGACCAAGCGCTACGGCGTGGGCGCCGGCTCCTCGCGCTTGGTAACGGGCAATCATCCGCTCTACGCCGAGCTGGAGAGCCGCCTGGCGCGGCTGAAGGCCACCGAGGCGGCGTGCGTGTTCGGGTCCGGCTATCTCGCCAACACGGGAATCATTCCGTCGCTCGCCGGGCCGGACGATCTGATCCTGGTCGATGAACTGTCGCATGCCTGTATTAACGCTGGGGCCAAGCTCAGTGGCGCCAACGTCCACCGCTACCGCCATTGCGACGTCGAACACGCTGAAGCGCTGATGGTGGAGCACCGTGCCAATCATCCACATGCCCTCATCGTGACCGATGGGGTCTTTTCCATGGACGGCGACTTGGCGCCGTTGCGCGACGTGTCTCGGCTGGCGGAGCGCTTCGATGCATGGCTCTTGGCCGACGATGCACACGGCCTCGGCGTCGTCGGCGGCGGACGCGGCTCGGCTTTCGCCAACGGCAAGGCGGTCGACGTGCCGCTGCAGATGGGCACCTTGTCGAAAGCCATCGGCGGCTATGGCGGCTATCTGTGCGCATCGCAGGCGGTGATTGACCTGATGCGCACCCGCGCACGCACGTTCATCTATTCGACGGGTTTGCCGCCCGCGGTTGTCGGCGCCGCCGTTGCGGCGATCGACGTGATCGAGAGCGATCCGGCCTACGCGGCCGAGCCGCTACGCAAGGCGCGGAACTTCGCCCGCGCCACGGATTTGCCCGAGCCGCAAAGCGCGATCGTTCCGGTCATCCTGGGCGACACCGATGCGGTATTGACGGCTTCGCAACTGCTCGAGGAAGAGGGCTTTCTGGTCGTGGCGATCAGGCCTCCTACGGTGCCGCAGGGCACGGCCCGTCTGCGCTTTGCGTTCACCGCACAGCATCCGGACGCGGACATTGAACGGCTGGCTGAACTCGTGCGCGGCCGGGTGTTGAGACGCTAAGCCGTGACCGCGATCTTCATCACCGCCACCGGAACCGATGTGGGCAAGACGTTCGTCGCCGCCTCGCTCATCGGCCAGTTGCGCCAGATGGGCCGCACAGTCGAGGTCATCAAACCGGTGGTGAGCGGATTCGATCCAAACCAGACCGCGACGAGCGATCCCGCGGTGCTTATCAAGGCGCTTGGGGTCCCGGTCACGCTGAATGCGATCGAGCAAATTTCGCCCTGGCGGTTCCGTGCTCCCTTGTCGCCCGACCTCGCGGCGCAGCGCGAGGGACGCAAGATCGACGTGGACGAAGTCATCGCGTTTTGCCAATCCGCCGTTGAGCAACGCCAGGACACGCTGCTGATCGAAGGCGTCGGCGGCGTCATGGTGCCGCTCGACGATCAGCGCACCATCCTCGACGTGATGATGGCGCTGCACTTGCCGCTCATCCTGGTAGCCGGGAGCTATCTCGGCACCATCAGCCACACGCTCACGGCGCTCGACTCGCTCTACCGGCGCGACATGAACGTCATGGCGGTCATTGTCAGCGAGACGCCCGGCTCGACCGTGCCGCTGCGCGACACCGTGGCCGCCATCTCGCGCTTCGCCGATCCGGTGATCGGGTTGCCGCGCCGCCGTGCAGGCGAGCGCGATGCAGGTGGCGGAGAGCCATTTGGACGATTGTTCAATCCGCCTGGAGGGCACGCGCGCTGATTATTTGATGGGCTGCGCCTCGGCAGCGTCAGTGGAAATATTTCACCTGCAAGATCGTCTCGATCGTGCCTTCGAGGTTGAATAGGGCGTGAAGGACGAAGGTGAGCAGCGTCGAACCGCTGCGCCAGCGTACCCAACCGAGAAACAGGCCGGCCACGAATATTTCCGCCATGCCGGTCAAGTCGTATTGCAGATGCGGCAGGGTCCACAGCAGCGAGATCACGACGATCGCCGGCCACGCCGCCTGGTCTGAGCGCGCGAAACCGCGGAAGAGATAGCCGCGGAACATCGCCTCCTCGCCCGCTGGCGCCATAATCACAGTGGCGAAGATGTACGGCACAAGCCATCCCTCCTGCACGGCCGTTGAGTAGGAGATGACCTGAAACGGCGACACGATGGCACGGCCGGTGAGATACAAGATCGCGTCGGTGGCGGCGATAATAATGACAATGCCGACAATGCCGACGATAAGGTCGCGCGCCCGCGGCCAGACCAACGCCAAATACTCGATAGCGTTGGCGCCAGCGAAGCGAATCGCAAGCAAAAGCACGCCAATGGTGACCGGGTTGAGCACCAGGACCGAAATGGTGACGGTCGCGCCATCGTACGGCGTGGTGTACATGGCGTTGACATCGCCACGCCACCACCAGATCACCACTCCAGCGGCCACGAATTGTCCGGCCAAAAAGGCCAGGAAAGCCCAGCCGCAAGTCGCCAGATAGGGCAAAATCGTCCGCAGCTGGACCATCAAAAAGACCGCGCTGCGATTGCGTCGGTCGCTTTCAGCCGGTTCGCCATCGGCCTCACGGCACCAAGATGGAGGAGCCAGTGGTAGCCCGGCCCTCTAGATCGCGATGAGCCTTCTGCGCGTCGCGCAACGCGTATTTCTGATTGACCGGGATCTTCACTGCGCCGCTCTCGACCACCTCGAACAGATGCTTGGCGATATCGAGGAGGTCAGCGCGTTTGGCCGCGTAAGTATTGAGCGTCGGCCGCGTGGCGAACAGCGATCCCTTGGCCTGCAGCAGGTTGATGTTGAAAGCGTCGATCTGTCCGGACGCACTGCCGAAGCTGACGAACATACCGAGCGGCGCGAGACAATCGAGCGACGCCGGGAACGTCGTCTTGCCGATGCCGTCGTAGATCACCGAGCACATCTTGCCACCGGTGATCTCCTTGGTGCGGGCGACGAAATCCTCGTCGCGATAAAGGATCGTGTGATGACAGCCGTTGGCTTTAGCCAGCGCCGCTTTGTCTTTCGATCCCACCGTGCCGATGACGTTGGCGCCGAGATGATTGGCCCACTGGCAGAGGATCAGTCCGACGCCGCCAGCCGCGGCGTGGACGAATATGTTCTGACCCTTCTCGACTTTGAAGGT